>JAQULT010000001.1:0-27665 GCA_028718545.1 Fidelibacterota bacterium
CTTTCGGTTTCTGACGGGATTGCTTTTAGACGGGATAATCCCGTAGGGATCCCCGTGGGACAGGATGTACGGGATACCTTCTTTGACAGGATCACGGGATATACAGGATAGTTATTTTAGACAGAATAACGGGATATACGGGATAGCTTTCTTTGACAGGATCACAGGATATACAGGATGTTTTTAGGCAGAATATAACGGATATTGTTTTTGTTCTCGACGCCTCGACAACTCAACGTTCTTCTAGACAGGATAATCCCGTAGGGATCCCCGTGGGACGGGATATACGGGATAGCTTTCTTTGACAGGATCACAGGATATACAGGATGTTTTTAGACAGAATATAACGGATATTGTTTTTGTTCTCGACGCCTCGACAACTCGACAACTCAACGTTCTTCTAGACAGAATAATCCCGTAGGGATCCCCGTGGGACGGGATATACGGGATAGCTTTCTTTGACAGGATCACAGGATATACAGGATAGCTTTCTTTGACAGGATCATAGGATATACAGGATATTTTTAGACAGAATATAGCGGATATTGTTTTTGTTCTCGACAGCTCGACGCTTCGATATTATTCTCTAGATATTTCCATCAACAGGTGATACAAAGGTGCGAGTTCCCGGAAACGGTGTTCAAGATGGGGGACTAGGGCGGAAGAAAAGAAAGGCTCGGCCGGCGGGCAGTGACAGATCAGGTAGAGATTCCGGCGCCGGTACCAGGGTTCCAGATCCGCCGGGAAACCCGCCGGGATGGTGATGCGCCGGTAAAAACGGCCTTCCGTCAACAAGGGCGGATTGCCCGGCAGCGGTTTGATCGCCTTGCGAAAGCGTGCCTCCTGTTCGCAGAGTATCCGGCGAAAACGCGCCATGGTTCCGGATGACGCTTCATAAAATCCCATTCCGTACGTTAATTCCTCTTTACTGATCTCTATGAACCAAGTGGGTATTCCCTGCCAGGCGGAATTCCGGCGCTTAAAGGCGATCCACATATTACTACGGAACAAGGTTTTGTTACGAGAGAAACGTATATCCCGGTAGATCCGTGAGAGGGTTTTATTGACGAACGGTTTTAACTCAAGTTCCGGGTCGATGCTGCTCATGCAATAGCTGAGATCCATGACCAGTTTTCGCAGGGGGTCCAGTAGCAGGTTTTCATACCGTTCCCGCTCCGCTTCAAACCAGGATTTCTCATTGTTTTTTTCCAGTTCCCGCAGAAAGGCCTGCGCATCTGGAGAAAATCCGCTGAATTGCATCATATCTCGCCTATCGGATTCCCAGATCTTTCAGGATGGTATCCGCACAGATCTTCCCGCCGGAAATGGCACCGCCGAAACCGCCGCCGGGCAGTGTCCATGCGGAAGCATAGTAAAGATTTTTTACTGTAGAACGGGCTCCCGGCCGGAAAAGTAAGGCCTGCCGGGGTTTCTGACTGAAACCGTAAGCGCTGCCCTGCGGCGTCTGCAGATAGCGTTCCATCGTTCTTGCGGTGGCTGCCTCTGTCCGCAGAACGTGTCCCCGCATTTGCGGGAGTTTCCGATAAAGCCGCTCCATCTGCGTTGTTACGGCAGCCGCTTTTTTGCTTCGGTACGCTTCCGGAGATAATCCAGCCCAATCCGCATAATAATCGAAAAGGGAAAGGACGGCATAGCCCTTGCCTTCGGGTGCAAGAGCGGCATCGATCTGCGAATAATCGCAAAGAATAAAAGGACGCTGATCATAATCCGTCCTGTGCAGATCCGCCATTCCATGCAAATCAAAAGGACGGGAGTCGTAAAAGCAAGTGGAATAAAAGGCGTTTCCGAGTTCGCTTAAGGGCTTGTCGGTCTCGATATAGACGCTCATGATGGAAGGAGCGATCTCCAGCTTGGCGATCTTCTTTCGTTCCCTGCGGGCGGTATTTTCCTCCAGCAGTTCGTTCAATACGTGCGGGATCGCGGCATTGGCAATGATGTACGGCACATCAATTTGCTTCGTTTGCTTCTTGCCCCTGTTCTTTTCATAAAATTCAACACCGCTGGCTTTATTATCCTTAACCAGGATTTTGCTGACCTGAACTCCGGTCATGATCTTGCCGCCCTTACGGGTGATATAATCGGCAAGGGTATCGGCAAGCTGATGGGAACCGCCGCGGATATAATGACCGCCCTGCCGGTAATAACCCGTTTGCGCAATGGCAAAGAACAGCAGGGAAAGTTGATAGGGATCATCGCCGTAATAACCGATATTGGCCAGCAGCAGAATTTTAAGGCGTTCATTCCGGAAGGTCCGGTCAAGAAAATCTCCGACGTTGGCAAACATCGCTTTCAGCGTGTCTCTGTAAAGAACGGGAGCTGCAAGCATCTGAAAGATATGCCGGAGGCCTCGGCTCTGATTGATCTGCAGCGCGGTATCGCTCATGGAAAAGATCTTGTGGAAATAGGTATCGATCGCGTCCGATTCTTCCGGAAATTGGATCTTCAGCCGCCGTATCGTATCCGGGATATCATTGCCGAAAACAAAGGAAAAATCATGGCCATGGATGCAATAAAATTCCGGGGCGGGGACAAAATGCAATTTATCCGATATTCCGCTTTCCCGGAAAAGTTCGCGCAGCTCCGGATCCCGGCCCCGGGTAGCGGTCATGTGCAGGCCGGCTTCGTACATGAATTTGCCGCGACGAAATGCGGTTGCAGCACCTCCGGGCCGGCTGTGCTGTTCAATAACAAGAATACGCAGCTTCCTGCGTGCCAACTCTGCGGCAGCCGTCAGGCCTCCCAGCCCGGCGCCGATTACCACGGCATCATAGCGGTTTTCCATTATTCTCCTCTTTTTTACCACCGGAATGCGATCCCCGCTTCGACGGAAAGCCCGCCGTAACGCCGGATATCACTCGGAGGCTGGGGTTCGGGTTCGGGATAGACGGTCCTAAAAAAAGGAAGGACCTGCTCCGCGTTCAGATACAGCAGCAGTTCGCGGTTCAGAGGAATCTCGCCGTACAGCGAAGGAACAATCAGATACAGTGCATGAATATAGTTTTGTTCAAACTGAATGTCTTCCAACCCGAATTCCAGCTGCGCATCGAGCATAAGTTTACTGTAAAAACGCGCGGCATAAAGATCCAGTCGGGGACGAAAGCACAGCGGCCCGGCCTCAAAGGCATAAGCGGCATTGCTATAAAGATATCCATAGGAAATATCCGCTTCGGCAGTTCCCTGATGGGAAATGGGCAGAATGCGGAAAAGATAACCGAGGACCGGAGTACTGACAAAGAGGTCGCCGCGGAAAAATGCGCCGCCCGCATGCGTTTCGATTTGAAAGCTTTTGTTTTGATAGCGGAATGCCGCACGGAAGTCCTGATTTTTTACAGAGGCTTCCGCCAGTTTGACAATCTCCAGCGTATCCGGCGTATCGGGAAAGATCCGGTGCCGCCAGTCCAGGGGAATACGCGTAAAACGATATTCCAGACTTAACAAAGAGAAATTGCCTGCCTGCCATGCTGCAGACAGGATATGCCGATCGCTCCCAAGCAGGATACGGCTTTCCCGCGGACCGGCAAGCTTGGGATAAGGGCCGGTATTAACATGGCTTTCCGTCAGCATATTCCGGGAAGCCTTATAGCGGTAAGAGAGAAAGAATGGACCGAAGGGACTGTTCTTCCTCGCCTGCAGGCCGGCCTGCCAATGATGCAATTGATATTGATAGGGAAGTGTATCGCCAAAGGTCTCCGGAAGAAGGTTGAAAAAATAATTGTTATATGCCGCTTTTTCGCTCCGGGGATATTTTAAGACCCGGACCGTATCGGAAAAGGCGGAAAAGGCGTATGCAAGATCGGGAATGATTTGCCAATCGGAAAAAGAAAAGGAGGGAGACAGCCCGAAGAAATAGTGAAGTGGCCGGAATGCCGCAGAAGTGTATTCGGAATTGAACAGATCATCCATATTGGGAACCGAGCGCCGGATAATTCCCGCTACTTCCATATTCCCGGAAGGAAAATAAAACTTCAGTTCCTGCTGGCGCAGGCTATAACGGGACAGCACTGTGTCATTGCGGGTGCTTCTCAACAGCTCCTGATGGCTGACAGTATAACGCAGGTATGCTGCTTTATCCCGGATAGAATCGGGAAGAAAAGGGACGAATTCGCTTTTGAATATTTCCATCGCGGTCGCCGCCGGGGCGAAACGGAAGAACATGATAAATAACAATGTCGGCAGGATCTTTTTTCGCATGGAAATAAAGCGACCCGCCGCCCGGAGGCGGCGGATCTTATCAATGTGTTAAGTTACAACTATTTCAATAATGTCATTTTGTGATATGCCAGCATGTTTCCGTACTGCATTCTCACAATATAGATGCCCGAAGCCTGTGCACCGGCATCCCAGCTCAATTCATAAGAGCCCGCAGGCAAGATCTCCCGGTCGATCAGATTCGCGATCTTACGGCCGGTGATGGTGTAGACCGCCAGTGTAACCCGGTCATCCGCCGGCAGATCAAAGGCTATGCGGGTTAGCGGATTGAAAGGATTCGGATAGTTACCTTTCAGAGCGAAGTTCTCCGGGATGATACGGGTATCGACATTGTTCTGGATGCTGCGGTCGGGGAAAAGTCCGGCCATGGAGGAATCCGTCCCTTCAAAATAGTTCTTCATCACGGTCAGTAAGTTATCCGGGACATTGTCAAACCAGGCGGATAAATTGACATTCTCGTCGTTGATAAAAGTATAAGCGTCGGGTACCGCAAGGTCGGTTGCCATTTGGTGCATCATGTTGTTTCCGAAATAGAGGAAAGTCATCATGGAATCGTACTCGGTTTCGCTCATTTCAAACTCGTACATCAGCGCTTCGGCATATTCCATCGTGGCAACGACCGTATCCGCAAAGTCGGCCAGATACTGCATGGCTACGGCAAGACTGTCGCCGAACTCGGCAAATTTCACTTTACCGATGGGGGTAAAGGTCAGGAAGTCCGGATTGGCAGCTTCAAGCGCATAGATCAGGTCCAGTGGTTCTTCGATCCCGGATAGATTCAGCAGATTGGGATCCAGGCTGATGTCGATCATAGAATCGATCTGGGTGTACACATACTTGATCCCGTTCTTAACGGACCTAACTGCATGTTCGACGACATAGGTAAATTCTACGATGCCATTGGTAACTTGCGGAATGACATAGACCGGATAGAGGAAATCGCCTTCCTGAACCGTGTGCCCAAGTGAAGAACGGTTAGGATCCTTGATCAGAATGGTATAGATCACTCTGTTATCGTTGTTAACCAGTTCCGCATAATGATGGTCCAGATAATTCCGGATACTGCCGATCTCGTCCGTATAATTCAGATTGTTCCAGTCGTAATTTTGGAACAGGCTGTCAATTCGTCCGCCATCAGCCAGCGCTACGATCGTCTGCGCCTGGTCAATGATATCCTGGATCATGGCAAACATCCCGATATAGCCCATCCCGACGTTGGCGTCAACATTGTTTGGATCGGAAAACAAAGTTGAGACATACTGTGTTCCCAGGCTTGTCAGATAGTTCGTCATTTGTTCGCGGGTATCGCGCGGATCCAGGATCATATCCGCCTTGATATGGTCAATAAAATCGGTCGGCGCTCCGGAAGGCAGGATATTGCGGAAAGTATAGGCGTAGGGGTCCGCCTGCCAGTAAACATCAATATAGGTTTGATATATGCCGTAATGTAGGTTCTCAATAATGCCTACGGGACGGAAATCCACGCCATCAAGATCGTAGATCTTTCCGCTTAGCATGGCTTCGGCTTCTGCAAACCCGGCTTCGATGGCCGTCAGGCTCAGCTGGGTGCTGTCATTGATATACCAGGAGGAATCGATAATGGACCAGATGGAATAATTATTGAGACTTTGACAGGCAAGCTGCAGGCTTTGCATTGCCAGGATCAGCGTGTCAATGCCGTATTCGACATTACCGTAACCCCAGTCAAAGATATGACCAAAACCGATATCCAGGTGATGGATCGCATTCTCGAGATGTGTGATCGCCGTATCCACCGACCGGAAACTTTCATCATAGATCATGGCGATGTGAAAGGTATCGTAAACGGCGATGCCGAATTCATTAATCCAGCGGTCAACCCCGCCAAAGTTGAAAGCAAAATCTTCTTCCGAATCGGCAATAGTCTCGAACTTCACACCCAGGGTATCGCCGATTACCGCGATCTTTCCAAAGGTGTTTTCGATATGTTCTAGTGTACGGTTGAAACTGGCTTCAATGTTGATCGGAACGGCGTTCAGCATTGCAGCCAGGGAGTCTGCCATACCCTGTGACATAAATGCATAGAGATTGTCGATCAGATCGTACTGGTCTTCAACACCGTCGGTGATGTAATGAAAGGATGAATCGGCATAGTAAACCGTTTGAAACAGCTCATTCAGAAGATCCAGAACAATTTCCACCTGATACTCGGCTGCATGTTCCAAAGTATCCATCATCTCAAACAGATCAAGAATAAACAGGCCCGTCATCCCCTTGCTCTGAATGCCCGGTGTCGTAAGCCAGGATTCATAAACAACGCGATGGCTGTCCAGTGAAGCTTGTATTTCTTGTTTTGAGAAGTCGTTGGAACTTAATACCAGCATGTCGTAAGTGCCGGGATCCGGCGCCGTTGCGAACATTACGGAAATGCAGGTTAGGCACAGAACAAAAACTATAGCTTTTTTCATATTTGCACCTCCCTTTTTTTGTGCTATCAAAAAGCAACAATAATAAGCTAATTGCATTTTTTTTGATTGACAAGAAAAAAAGATATATTAGAATGTTCTAAACTTAAAATTTTTTAATAACCCATTGAAAAAACTCGGATCCTGTAAGCACGACGGCAAGGACCACAATGGCGGCGATAAGCACACCGAGTATAGCGGCGATCATGAACTTTTTGGGTTTGATATCCAAAATAAAAGCTGCCAGTGCGCCGGTATATACACCCGATCCCGGCAGCGGGATGCCGATAAAGAGTGCCAGGGCAATTTCGCCGTATTTTTCGACTTTGGGTTTGATCTTGGTTTGAACCTTATGAAGCGAATGTTCATAAACCCGATTGAAAAAAGGGATTTTGATAAAGAGATGCAGGAAAAAACGCAGGGCAAAATAGACCAGCGGCCCGAGCAGGATATTGATCAGAACCACCCAGAGAAAGGCGCTGTACCAGGGTAGTTCCAAAACCAGGATGGCATAAGGAAGGCTGGCCCGCAGTTCCAGAGTGGGGATCAGTGTGATCAGGGTGATTTGTAAAAGGTCGTTGAAATTCATGCTCATTTCCTGCGGAAGTTTGTAAAGAACGAATGAATATACATAAAAATAAAATCCAAAGTAGTACGAAAATAGGTCATTTTACTGTTGCTGCTTTGCGGATAAAGGGTCGGTACCGGCAAAAAGAGAAAATCCACGTCTCTCAAGGCCAGCATGATCAGCAATTCCGATTCAAAAATGAAACCGGACCGTTGCGGCAATTTTGTGTCCAAATGTTTTAACGGGATCAGTCGGAATCCGCACTGGGCGTCATAGATTTTTCTGCGAATCCGCTTTGATATCAGAAAGGCCGAAATGCCGTTGCTGAGCCTGCGGGTGAAGGGCATGGACGGAGTTCGTTTTCGCATTCCCAGGATCGCCGCATCGGGATAATGTGCGTGCAGGGACAGGAATTCCGGGATAAGAGCCGGCGGATGCTGCCCGTCTCCATCCATAGTGATCACGGATTCGTATTGATGTTCCTGCGCATAACGAAATCCGCTTTTCAGCGCAACGCCTTTTCCCCGGTTTGCTTCGTGACGGATAAAGGGTATTCCGTATCGGCCGGCAATTTGAGAACTGTTGTCACTGGACCCATCATCTACGACCAGGATATCCGGTCCGGGATTTTTTAACAGTTCCTGTAAAACCTTTTCAAGATGTCCGGCACAGTTAAAAGCGGGAATAATGATCAATGTTTTCATTGAATGAATATACATCATCGGTGGGACAATCAGAAAACATTTATAGCGATAGCACAAAACAGAAAAGGGCAGGAAGAAAAAAAGCTCCTTTTTCAAGGAGCTTTAAAAATATTTTCCTTTAGAACTCAGAGCTGGGTTCTGATCTTCAGGACCATTCCCGGCGTGATGCTGTTATAGTCACTGCCAAGAATATCCAGATTATCACGCAGGATCACGATCCAGGCATAGGAATTGCCATAGAGTTTCTTGGAAATGCACCACAGCGTTTCGCCTTTTTCAACGGTGTAGTCGACGTATTCGTATACTTTAGGCTTAGCTGAAGCGGATTCCTTTTTCAGGGATAATTCTTCAAAGGGATAGATCAAGTCGGGGTTCTCGCCGATCATCTCGCGGTTCCAGTCATAAATCTCACGCCACATTGAAACGACGCCATATTCTTTCTTTGCGATCTTGGTCAGATAATCGTTCGGCTGGATCATGTACTTAATCCAGATATGGGTCTCCGCAGGCTGTAAAACTTCTTCAGGAAGATCTTCGGCAACTTCAGCAACTTCCTCAACGACTTCTGCTTCTTCAACAGCCGGAGCTTCGACAACGGCAGGAGCATCCGCAACCGGTGTTTCCTGTGCGACCGGAGTTGCGGTGTTGTCAACAACCTCTTTGGCGCCGCAGCCGATGAGCATGAACACGGTCAGTACGATTGCAAACAGGGGTAAAAAACGCTTCATATACATATCTCCTAATATTTAAAAAATTCACACACATAAAGGTAAGATGAATTAATATCTTTGTCAAGCTTTTCTCAACGATGTCAGCAATTTTTCGGCAATGCGAAAGGGACTTTGCTGTGCAGCGGAAGCGGATTGCAGTTCCTCGCGGAGCATTTTGCGTTTTTCGGGAGTCCAGAAATGCGCCGATAAGGTTTCATTGACGATCTGAAAGACCTTGTTTTTCATGCGTTCCCCGCGAATACTATGCCAGGCCTGCTGATTTTCCAGCATTTTCCGGTACTTGTCCAGCGCCGTCAGCACCGCATCAACGCCTTTCCCACTGGTGGCAATAGTGCGGATAACGGGCTGTTCCCAGGGCAGGGTGCTGTACTTTTTCCGCAGTGCGATCAGGGAACGCAGGTGCGTGACCATGGCTTCGACGCCGTGACGGTCGGACTTGTTGACGATGAAAATATCGCTGATCTCCATGATCCCTGCTTTCATGGCCTGGATATCGTCGCCGGATTCGGGTACCAGGACGGTCAGCGTCACATCCGCTGCCTGAGCGATATCCAGTTCGATCTGGCCGACACCCACGGTCTCGATCAGAATGATGTCAAACCCATATCCGTCCAGTATATCGCATACGTCATGGGTTTTCATGCTCAAGCCGCCGAGACTGCCGCGGCTGGCCATTGAACGGATGTAGACATTATCTCTCCCGCTGAGAGTATTCATACGGATCCGGTCGCCAAGAATTGCGCCGCCGGTAAAAGGGGAGGAGGGGTCCACGCTGATAACGGCCGTTTTTTTTCCGTTATCGCTGAAACTTGCTGCAAGCCAGTTGACCAGGGTGCTTTTCCCGGCTCCGGGCGGACCGGTCACACCGATTCGGAAGGCAAATTTTCCGGACTTCCAAGCCTTGTCCAGCAGGATCTCAGCCCCGGGACCGCCGTTCTCGACTTCCGAGATATCCCGCGCCAATTGTTTGATATGGCGGATATGCTTATCCATCAATAATTCCGGTTTCGTAACGGATATCGGCACTCGACTTCAACATATTGGCAATGGTGCAGTATTTGTCATAGCTCAGCTCAACTGCCCGTTGCAGATCCTGCAAGGCCTTGTCCCCTCCGTTACTGTGCAGTACAAAACGTAGACGGATATGGGTAAAGATCCGGGGATGTTCGTCCCGTTTATCACCTTCGATGAAGATATCAAGGTGCGAAAAAGCGGTACGTTTCTTTTTCAGAATGGAGAGCGTATCCATACCGGTGCATGCCCCCAGTGCCTGCAACAGCAGTTCCGATGGATTGCAGGCGCCGGCGTTACCGCCGTTTTCCACCTTGGAATCGATCATCAGCCAGTGCCCCGAATCCCCTTTTGCCGCAAAGCTGAGGTCGCGGTTCAGGCTGTGCAGTTCTGCGCGAATGGTATCTGCCATGGGCGTCTCCTTTTTTAAAGAAAGAATATAGAAAGAAAAAGAAACAAATACAAGGGTCACGCGGAGTGCAAAAAAAGAAAGATCAGCGAGCCGCGAAACCCCTGCCTTTCCCGGAAAAGGCATGAAAAAATATTTGCTTTGAAAAGAATTGTTTATATATTTGACGGCTTTTTTATGAATGGGTTGTCGTCCAACGGCAGGACATGCGGCTCTGGACCGTAGAATCGGGGTTCGAATCCCTGCAACCCAGCCAGAGATGGCGCGTTCGTCTAGCGGTTAGGACGCTGGCCTCTCACGTCGGTAACACGGGTTCGAGTCCCGTACGCGCTACGTTGACATGTATGACGCGCCCGTAGCTCAATTGGATAGAGCGTCTGGCTACGGACCAGAAGGTTAGGGGTTCGATTCCTCTCGGGCGTACGCAGAACCTGCCGCAAGGCGGGTTCTTTTTTTAGATGCAAATAATCTTTCTTATTATCCGGAAATCCACAGGCGTTGAGAAGTAATTTTTTAATGGAGAAAATGGAAATACAGGAAAAGGACGATGAGAAAAGCGATAATGTGCCAGATCAGTGACCGCCGGGGACGCCGCGGCGTATGAAGCGGCCGGAAATGCAGGCGTTTGTCTTCGTCCGGATCTTTGATGATCCAACGCGAGCGCCGGATGGGTTGCGGCATATCAGAACTCCCTGGTTTCTCCCCTTAACTTCGGAGGATTTTATCAGCTTGTCAAGAATTAACTTGGATAGAAGCCGGATGCCGGAGTTGGTGATAAATTATGGGTTAAGATTGGATTGACTCAATTAAATTGACCCAAAACTGTCACCCCTTTCTCGCCCCAAACTACCTGCCACATTGTTCATGGTTAATTATCCATTGAGAGGAGGAAACTTTCCCCTTGCTCCGCATTTAATGTTTTGTTATATTGCAAAATGACGAAATGAATCGGAGGATTCGTGACACGGAAAGAAAAACAGCGGCTCGAATATCTGGCACAGACCTTTAAGGCGCTTTCCCACCCGGCGCGACTGTGGATTGTGGAATTCATTCTCGACGGTGAACGCTGTGTGCACGAACTCGTGGAAGGACTGGATCTGAACTTTTCTACGGTTTCCCAGCATCTGTCCGTTCTGAAACAAGCCGGTATCATCGAAGATGACAAACGGGGAAAAAATGTTTACTACCGGATTAAGGCAGACTGCATGAAAACATTGATCGGCTGCCTGGAAGAAGGAATAAGGAAAAGCAGATACGAAGACGGAATAACATAAAAAAATGAAAGGATAGATAAATGAAAAACACAAAAACATGGAAATTCTTATTGACGGGATCACTGCTGATGCTCTCGGCCGTTTTGCTCTTTGCTGCCTGTTCGGAATCCCCCAAAAATGAAACCGCCGTGAAGAATCCGCCCAAAGCCCTGGCGTCCCCGGAAGCAAAATTACCCAAAATGGTGGATTTTAAATCTCCGACCTGTCCGCCCTGCCGCGCCATGGAGCCCATTCTGGCAGAACTGGCGGTGGAATATGCCCATGCCTTTGAACTCGAACTGGTGGATGTCTCTCTTCCCGAAAATCGTGAACGCAGCATTCAGAATTCTATTCAATATATTCCCACACAGATCTTTTATGATCCCGACGGACGTCAGATCTTCCGGCATACGGGATACTACTCCAAACAGGATATCCTGAACAAATGGAAAGAATTGGGATACGATATGAGTCCCAAAAAATAGAGAAAAAAGAGCGTAAGTCTTCGAGAGGCAGTGATCTGCCTCTTTTTTATTCTCCAAAAAAATAACCGCCAACGATGCGCGAAAAATTGATAAAACCGTCAATAAGACGGAAGGGGATCTTTCGCTATAAAACAGAAGTTGAAAAGAGGATTTACTCCTCGTCTGTCCGGATGGATTTGATCGCGATCAGCTGGGGAGAAGGTTTAAAGACCTTTTTTACCATTGGCAAAAACCCGCTTTCGGCTTTTTCGATCTCATATTCGGCTTCTTTAAGGGCGCCGGCCCACATCGTGGCAAAACCCGGGTGTTTTTCGAACATCAGGTGAATGGCCTTGTCATAGACATAAAGGACATGCAGTTTGTCCCTTCCGGGTTTTTCCTTGAGAACGGAAATGGTAGAACGCAGGTTGTCGTTGATCTGACGCTGTTCGCTCAGTTCTTTCTGAACCGCCTCATTGCCTTTGGCAGAAATGTGCATCTGGGTATTGAGATGGCTTTTTAAGCGTTCGTTTTCTTCTACATAGGCCTTGATCCGGGATTTGTTTTTGATCTTTGACTGGATCCATACAACAATGCTGAACAAGAGTCCGATGATCAATCCCAGCAACAGGGAAGAAAAAGAAAAAGTGAAGTTTTGCATAAAAACCCTTTCGCACATTATAGCTGATCGAAATGTACAACCCTTCAAGGAAAAATGTCAAGACGGAAGATGAAAATCCTCTCGGCTCCTTCCCGGCTCATAACGATCCGATTCACTTATTTCCGCCCCGAATCGAGGTGTTTGTACCAGATATTCATACTTTCGATACGGCCGGAAATATTGGTATTGTTGATCAGCCTGCCGGCGAACTGATAACGGTTTTTGGAAAAGGTGATATTCATGCCGGCAGAAGCGGCGCGGGCAATCGTGAATACACAGCGGATTCCCTGGGCGGGAAGCCGCCCTTCCATATACCGCAGCAGATGTGCGGCAAGTCCGTATCCCCGTCGCTCTGGCAGGGTCGCAAAATCGGTCATTTCAGCATGTCCCGCTTCAATATCCTTCTCTGCAGAGGCCAGCGCGATCAGTTTACCACGGGTCTCGATGCCGTAATAATCGACGTTCTTCCGCATGGTCTTTTCAAGGTAAGGGGTCTCATGAATAGGAAAAGGGTAGGAGGGAAAAACTTTCCGGTAAATTTCCGCCATACGCGGGAGGTCTTTTTCCCGGCATTGGCGGAGCAGGAAATGCGGGTTGAGAGGCTTGACAGGCCGGTTCCGCTTCTTTAGTGCCAGATGGATATTCTCCAAATAATGTTTGATGTCTTTTTCGTGCTTTCTTGATACATTATTAAAATAAGCAAGAAAAAGACCTTTCTCGCGATCACGGTAAAAATTCTGAATTTCCGCTTCGATCTGAAATCCGGCGTTTATAAACGGAGGGGTCCGGGATTCCGGAAGCCTGGCAAAGATTTTTCCGTATGCATTTTTATTTGCCAGCGTGATCAGGCGTACGGGCAGATCCTCAATGCATTTTTCCGCGGCATTCATCAGATAAATGCGGTCATTGAAAGGACCGTGCTGAATTTGGGAGCCACAGGAAAGGGTTTCTACAATATCGTATTTTAATTGTTTCATGGAAAATCACTGTTCTTTTATTTACGCCGTTTATAACGCGGATTGTTGGCAGGTACCAGAGAAATGGCATCGTCATAATCGGCAAGGAGTTTTTCAATTCCGACCGCCTTGTACTCTTCGGCATCTTCCAGCTGAAGATATTTGTCACAATTATCACAATCGCGGTCGCAAAATGTCGGTTCGTAAGAATCCGGTTCCTTATAGGTGCTGATCACACCCTCGTAGTTGCGCAGTATAACCTTATTTGTGGACCAGGATATGAGATAGTTCGGCATGACGGGGATCTTGCCGCCTCCACCGGGCGCGTCGATCACATAGGTCGGAACGCAAAACCCGCTGGTGTGGCCGATCAGACTTTCCAGGATCTCAATGCCTTTCCCGACCGGAGTGCGGAAATGGCTCAAGCCTTCGGAAAGGTCGCATTGATATAAATAATAGGGACGTACGCGGTTATAGGCGAGTTTATGGACCAACGATTTCATGATACGGGGGCAGTCGTTTACGCCGGCAAGCAATACGGATTGGTTCCCGAGCGGAAAACCGGCGTCGGCCAGCATTCTGAGCGCTTTCCGCGAGGTTGCGGTTATTTCGCGCGGATGGTTAAAATGGGTATTGATCCACAGGGGCTGATGCTTTTTTAACATTTCGATCAATTCATTCGTGATCCGGAAGGGAAGAACCACCGGTGTCCGGGTCCCGATACGAATGATCTCGATATGTTCGATCTTCCGCAATTCCGTCAGGATCCAGTCCAGATAGTCGTCGGAAAGCAGGAAAGGGTCTCCGCCGCTGAGCAGCACATCGCGGATCTGCGGGGTGTTCCGGATGTACTCGATTCCTTTCATGATCTGTTTTTTACCGGGAATGCTGTCCACGTCGCCGACACGGCGTTTGCGGGTGCAGTGGCGGCAATACATGGCACAGGTATTACTGACCAGAAAAAGGACCCGGTCGGGATAACGGTGCGTGATGCCCGGGACGGGACTGTCACGGTCTTCACTAAGCGGATCGGACATATCGGTCTTGAGCACACGAAGTTCGTCGATCACCGGAAAACTTTGTTTGAAAATGGGATCATTCTTGATGTCTTCGGTATTGATCAGCGACAAATAGTAGGGTGTGATCGACATGGGAAACTTTGCAGAAATGCTTTCATATGCATCCCGGATCTTCTGCGGAACCTTGATGTTCAGGAGTTTTTCAAAACGTTCAAGATCGCGGATACTGTGGCGAACCTGCCATTTCCAGTCCTGCCAGTTCTGCAGGGTCGTACCTTCGATCTCGTTGTAAATATGTTTTTGCTGCATTGATAACATGGTTCTCCCGTTATATTTTATTGCATCCACTGTTCCGTTTCCAAAATGTCCGCCACACGTTCCAGTGCGTCCGTCATGCAATGCTGTTCCTCCACACTCATCGTGGAAATAAATGCGGAAAGTTTATTTTGAAGAAGCGGCGGCGTACTGCGGATCATCTCCCTTCCGGCGGCCGTCAATTCCAGATAGACTTTCCGCCGGTCGTCCCCGGAACGCTTTCGTTCGACAAAACCTTTGCTTTCCAGTCTGTCTGCAATCCCGTTAACAGTGCTTTCCCCCAGATTTGCCGCTCTTGCAAGATCCTTTAGAATGATCGCACCGGAATCGGAAAGGATTTCCAGACATAGATATTGCGGTGTCGTTAGTCCGTAACGCTCGTTCAGTTTTCGGGAATAGATATCCACGGCGCGGGTAATGCGTCGCAGAGAACGTAAAATATGGGCCTCGTATTTCTCGCTGTTCTTCACCGGGTTTCACTCCATTTATTTTGTTTCAACACGAATCATTCGCACAAGAAGATATGAGTTCGTAACCGCAATGTCAAGGATTTATTAAATGATATTTCGATGGAAGTTTAAAAAAACCGATATTTTAATTGGTTTACTACATCAAATTTTTAACAGAACAGAACAGCATGTACCAGAGCTATTATTTTTGATTATTGATTCGGGCAATAAAAAAATTAAAAAACCGAAGAAATTACTTGCCCCGGACTTTTATTTTGTTTATGTTATTATTAGTAATCGTTACGATTACGAATAAGGATAGGACAATGACAGACCGGAAACAAGAAAGCCCCTACAGAAACACCCGTCAGCGAAAGCGGATCATGGAGTTGCTACGCTCGACGGATACGCACCCTACCGCAAACTGGGTCTACGATCAGCTGAAAAACGAATTCCCTTCCCTGAGCCTCGGTACAATATACCGGAATCTGAATATCCTTCAGGAGCAGGGAATGCTGGTACGTATAAGCTCGGGCAGTACCTTTGACCGTTTTGATGCGGTTGTTGAAGCGCATCCGCATTTCCGCTGCCGGAATTGCGGAAAGCTTTACGATATCCGTATCCCGGAACAGGATTATTACCTGCAGCCGGGCGACCGCAGTACCGGCCACCTGGTAGAAAGTCTGTTCATTGAATACCGCGGGATCTGCGCATCCTGCCTCGAAGACGGAAAGCATCTGGATTAAATCCTTCCGTCATGGCTTTTGCATTGAGAGAGCAGAAGTTGAAATTTCAACAATTATCCGAGGAAGCAATAAAGCCGACTCAAACGAAAAGTGAAAGGAATTACCATGGAAGAACAAGTCAAAGAAAGCTATTCGATGCCTCTGATCGGCGACAAAGCGCCGGCATTTGAAGCGGTAACCACACAGGGAAAAATTAATTTCCCCGGAGATTACCAGGGGAAGTGGATTATTTTATTCAGTCACCCCGCCGATTTTACCCCGGTCTGTACGACCGAATTCATGACCTTTGCCAGTATGCAGAATGATTTCAAAAAACTGAACACCGAGCTGGTCGGTCTGTCCATCGACAGTATCTATGCACATATTGCCTGGCTGCGGACCATCAATGAGAAGATCGAGTACAAAGGCATGAAAAATATTGAAGTGACCTTCCCGGTCATCGAAGACCTGAAAATGGATGTCGCCAAGAAATACGGCATGCTGCAGCCGAACGCTTCGACAACCCAGGCGGTAAGAGCGGTCTTTATCATTGATCCCAAAGCGATCGTTCGCGCCGTTCTGTATTACCCGCTGTCCGCCGGCCGTAACATGGACGAGATCAAGCGTCTGATCCTGGCGCTTCAGAAAAACGACAAGGACGGCGTTGCCACTCCGGCCAACTGGCAGCCCGGCGATGACGTGATCATCCCGACCCCCGGTTCCTGCGGCGCCGCCAAGGAACGTGTCGAAAGCAAGGAAGAAGGCAAGTACTGCCTGGACTGGTTCCTCTGCCTGAAGAAGGATAAAGTATAATAAAGGGTTCACCTGTATGAAAAAGGCAGCCAACCGGCTGCCTTAATTTTTTATGGAATAAATTTATTTTTTGAATACAATAAACAATACACTATTTTACAAAAATGGTCTGATAAAAAAACAAAAAGCACTAAAAATTAAGGAAAACTATATTGGAAAAAACAAAGAACCCTTCCGGCAATGTTTGGATGAAAGGCCTGTTCAATGGGCTGTTCGCTTATATTCTGGGATTTGCGGTTTATATGCTTCCGGGTATTATCATTTCCGTCAAAATGGGTTTTACCTTAGGTCCCCAAAGCAATGATCCTGCCGCGCTCAGCGCGGATATCAGTCAGGCCATTTCCGGGATGTACAGCGGAAGCATACCGCTTGCTGTCCTTTTGATCGTTTTCACTTCTCTGTTTATTATCTGGCGTTCCCGGACCGTAAGCAAAAAATACGGAGGCGACGCGATCCGGAACGGATTGTTCGTTTCCGCTGTTCCGGTATGTCTGACCCTGCTGTTCATGATCACGGGAGGGGTTGATTGGATATCCGTTCTTGAAATATTTGTCTACCCCGGCGCCGGGTATCTGAGTGCGGTGATTTTAAGAAACGCCTGAACGTCCGCATGGATCTGTCCGTCAAGAACAGAAGGTGCATCGATATTAGCACTTTCCCTTTGAGAATAAGACCGAATGTCCAGCTATTGATTTTCCCGATTGCAGGGTAAAAAAGAAAAAAAATAATCAGCAAGAAAATTATATTTGCATCCCTGAAAGTATTTGGCTATTATACCAAATACGCCAGAGTAAAGGAGGCAGCAGTGGACAAAAAAACAAAAGCATTATACAAAGCCAAGGCGGCGGTGCTAAAGGCACTGGGACACCCGACACGTCTGTATATGGCGGAACAGCTGGCCGCCGGCGAACGCTGCGTCTGCGAGTTCGTCCGCGAGATCGACGCGGATTTCTCTACGATCTCCAAACATCTGCTGATCCTGAAACAGGCGGGGATCTTGGAAGATGAGAAACGGGGACTGAATGTTTTTTATAGACTGAAAGTACCCTGTATCCTGAATTCAATGAGCTGTGTGGAGGCGGTCCTGGCTTCCCGGTTGCAATCACAAAAAGATCTGATGAAATAACAAACCGAACCGGTCATTTATACGGAGAACACCTATGGTTAACTGGAAAAGCGAAGGAAAAATACTGGCGGTCATCGGCGCCGTCTTTCTGGCTTTCTTCTATCTGCCGGTCGGTAACCCGCGTTTTGATAATGCCATCATAGAAGCGCTGCAGCTTGCCAAATGGTACGCGCAGGAACACGTGCTGCTCTGTCTGATCCCGGCCTTTTTCATTGCCGGTGCCATCGCCGTGTTCGTTAGCCAGGCCTCGGTTATGAAATATCTCGGCGCCAAAGCCAAAAAAGTCCTGGCCTACGGCGTGGCTTCGGTTTCCGGATCGATCCTCTCCGTCTGCTCCTGCACCATTCTGCCGCTGTTCTCGGGAATCTATAAAATGGGCGCCGGACTGGGGCCCGCAACGACCTTTCTATATTCCGGGCCGGCTATCAATATTTTGGCGATCGTGCTGACGGCGCGGGTGCTGGGACCGGAACTGGGCATCGCCAGAGCGGTCGGTGCCATTGTGTTCAGTATCATTATCGGACTGATCATGCAATTCCTCTTCCGCAAGGAGGAAGCCGAAAAAGTTGCGGCGCAAATGGCCATGCCCGAAGCGGAGGTCAAGCGCCCACTCTGGCAGAACGCGCTGTATTTTGCCTCCCTGGTCGGGATCCTGCTATTTGCCAACTGGGGCAAACCGGATCAGGCGACTGGCGCATGGGCGGCGATCTACAACGCCAAATGGTTCCTGACCGCCGGTTTCTCCATCGGACTGGGCCTGATGCTGATCTTCTGGTTCGGCATGAAGTGGTGGAAAATTGTCATTACCGCTGTCCCGGTGACGCTTCTTGCGATCTTTTTTCCGGAACAGCCCCTGATCGCTTTTACGGCCGGGATTATCGGCATATCGGCTTTCACCAGTACCGACAAAGGCGAGACATCCGAATGGTTCGAATCTTCATGGGGTTTTGCCAAGCAGATCATGCCCCTGCTGCTGATCGGGGTGCTGGTCGCGGGTGCACTTTTAGGACGTCCGGGAAACGAAGGACTCATTCCCTCCGAATGGGTTTCCAAAGCGGTCGGCGGAAACACGCTGTGGGCGAACTTTTTTGCCTCCTTTGCCGGCGCGTTCATGTATTTTGCCACGCTGACGGAAGTCCCGATTTTACAGGGGCTGATCGGAAACGGTATGGGGAAGGGACCCGCTCTGGCGTTGCTGCTGGCGGGACCGGCACTGAGTCTGCCCAACATGCTGGTCATCCGCTCGGTGCTCGGTAATAAAAAAACGATCGTATTCATCTCGCTGGTGATCGTGATGGCAACGATCAGCGGGATGATCTACGGCGCCATATTTGCATAAAAGGAGATAAGAATATGAAGATCCAGATTCTGGGCACGGGATGCCCGAAATGTAAAAAACTGACGGAAAATGCCGAAAAAGCGGCTTTGGAACTCGGTATTGAACACGAGATCGTAAAAGTGACCGACATCAATGCGATCATGGCTTTCGGCGTGATGATGACGCCGGCGCTGGCCATCAACGGCGAGGTAAAGCTGGTCGGCAGAGTGCCCGGAGTAGAAGAACTGAAAACCATTTTGCAGAAATAAAGGAAATCGTATGGCAAATTGTAGCTGCAATTGTGAATGTGACAGCGCGACCATGCTGATCTTTCCTTGTTCGGGTTCCTCGGATACCGGGGAGATCACGGATCGCGCTGCGAGGAAAATGACGCGCGATGGCACGGGCAGTATGGCCTGTCTGGCCGGGATCGGCGGACGTGTCAGTGGAATCGTCCTTTCGGCAGAAGCGGCCGGGGCGGTCCTGGCAATCGACGGCTGCCCGCTGGATTGCGCAAGAAAAACGCTTGAGCTCGCAGGTATAAGGAAAGTCCGGCACGTCCGCCTGTCCGACCTTGGATTTCTTAAAGGAAGGTCCGAGGTAAATGAACGTAATATCGCTATTGTTGTTAAACATGGAAAAGAAGCCTTAGAGGAGGTCTGCTCTTGAAACATAAAAACGTGTATTCATTCCGCAATGTTATCATGATCGTTCTCGCGATGATAATGGTCATATCCTGTGAAAAATCCCCGAAACCCCTGCCCAAACTTCTGGACCTGGGTGCGGACAAATGCATTCCCTGCAAAGAGATGGCGCCCATTCTCGAGGAGCTCAAAAAAGAATATGCCGGCGTGCTGGAAGTGGAATTCATCGACGTGTGGAAACCGGAAAATCAGCAGGCGGCGGTAAAATACGGCATCCGCAGTATCCCGACCCAGATATTCTTTGATCCGGAAGGAAAGGAACTTTGGCGGCATGTGGGTTTTATTTCCAAAGATGACATCCTCAAAAAATGGAAAGAACTCGGTTATCCGCTAAAGGCAAAAGATGCCGCGATCGTCCAGGATGACTGTGCGGATTGCAGCGGCTGCGGGGAAACGGAAGAAAGCCGGACTTGCGAGTAATGAAGATCGGTCTGCAGAAAATCGTTTCATTGTGCAAGATACTGCTTCTGAGTTTTGCGCTGATCAGCATCGGCTATATGTTGGGAAAAAATTCCGTCAGAGAGCAAAGGTCTTCTATGGGAATTGCAGGCAATGCGGATCACGTGGCGGTTTATTATTTGCATTCCACCTTTCGCTGCGAGACCTGCAACCGGATCGAAGCCATGACGAAAGATCTGCTTGAACGGGAATATGCGGATTTTCTCGGCGACGGTCGCATGCTGTGGAATGAAATAGATTTTATGAAAAACACCGAACTGGCGTCACAATTTGAGATCGCCGCTTCCACGGTGCTGGTCGCGGATGTTCGGGAGGGAAAGGTCATTCGCTATCAGCGCCTTGATGAAGTCTGGACGCTGACCGGCGATCGGAATGCCTTTGACAGCTACCTGCGCGCGGCGATCGATCTCTATCTGGACGGGAGGAGTGCTAAAAATGAATGAACTGGCCATTTTCACCGCGCTCTGGCTGGGTCTTCTGACCGCCGTCAGCCCCTGTCCCCTGGCAACCAACATTGCCGCCATTTCCTTTATCGCACGCAAAGCGGGACATAAGCCGCATGTACTGGCTTCGGGACTCTTATATGCCCTGGGACGCACCCTGATCTATGTGCTGCTGGGTGCAGGTATTGCGGCCGGACTGCTGGCAAACGCGGAGGTCTCCCGTTTCCTGCAGAAACACATGAACGAGATCCTGGGTCCCGTTCTTATACTGCTGGGAATGGTCCTGCTCAACTGGCTGGGTGCGGGCATATCCTTCACACCAAAAACTGACGGCATTCAAAAAAAGGCCGAAAAGGGGAGTGTATGGTTTGCACTCCCGATCGGAGCGCTTTTTGCGTTGACCTTCTGTCCGGTTTCGGCCGGGTTGTTCTTTGGCGGACTGGTACCGCTTGCCGTCCGGGAAGGTTCCATTGTGATGTTTCCGCTGGTTTACGGACTCGGGACCGCCCTGCCGGTCATTCTTTTTGCCTTTCTGCTGGCCTTTGCCGCCAAATCCGTGAGTAAAGTATTTAACAGCCTGACGCATATCGAGGTCTGGGTCCGCAAGATCACGGGCGCGGTGTTCATTGCTGTAGGGATTTATTATTCGCTGGTTCATATTTACGGACTTAGTCTAAAATAAATATTCATCATTGGGTGATTTGGCACATTAAGGGCAGAAACGATAAGGATGATCAGTCAAAGGAGATCTTTCCATGAAACGATTCGTCATTATCGGTGGCAGCGATGCCGGCATCAGCGCCGCACTGCGAGCGAAGGAGATGGACGGTTCCATCGAGATCACCATGATCCTGGCGGACGAATATCCGAACTTCAGTATCTGCGGCCTGCCTTTCTATATCAGCGGAGAAGTGACGCATTGGCGCGATCTGGCGCATCGCACCCGTAAGGATATTGCGGGTGCCGGTATCCGAGTGCTGGACAAGCATCTTGCCGAAGCGATCGATCCTTTTGCAAAGACCGTGCTTGTCCGGGACCTGAACAACGATCAAACAACATCTTTGCATTACGACAAACTGCTCATCGGAACCGGCGCCGTGTCGGCCCGGCCACCCATTGAGGGGATCGATCTGCCGGGAGTTTTCTTTCTGCGCTGGATGACCGACAGCTTCACCGTAAAAAAATATATTGAAGATCAAAAACCTGAATCCATCAGCATCATTGGTGCGGGATATATCGGACATGAGATGGCGGACGCCATGCGGCAACTGGGACTTGAGGTGAATGTTATCGAATATTTTCCTTCCGTCCTGATGACCCTGGATCCGGCTTTGGGAGCGATCGTTCGCGTGGAACTGGAAATCCATGGCGTTCATGTCCATACCGGCACCGCCGTTGAAAGAATCGAACGGCAAGATAAAAAACTTCGGGTTTTCGGCAAGGACGGTTTTGAAAAAATCTCCGATATGGTGCTGGTCGCGACCGGCAGCCGTCCGGAAGTCAATTTGGCAAAAACGGCAGGCATCGATCTTGGGATTGGCGGCGCTATAAAGGTCAACCGAAAAATGGAAACTAATATTACCGATATTTACGCCGCCGGAGACTGCGCGGAAACCTATCATCAATTGCTGAAAAAGAACATGTACCTTCCGCTGGGCACCACCGCCCACAAACAAGGGCGTGTAGCCGGTGAGAATATGACCGGAGGATCCTGTGAATATGCCGGATCTCTGGGTACGCAATCCGTAAAAATATTCGGACTGGTGGCCGCCCGTACCGGTTTAAAAGACGAAGAAGCCCGCCGCGAAGGTTTTGATCCCCGGAGCGTGGACTTTGAGACATGGGATCATAAAGTCTATTATCCCGGAGCAAAAAAACTGCACATCCATATCACGGGAGATCGCGGAAGCGGACAACTGCTCGGAGCTCAGATCGTAGGTGCCTATAGAACGGAAATATCCAAACGTATCGATATTCTTGCAAGTGCAATTTTTCACGGTATGAGCGTAAAGTCACTGGATCAGCTGGACCTGAGCTATACGCCGCCGCTGTCAAGTCCCTGGGATCCCGTTCAGATGGCCGCGCAGGAATGGGTGAAAAGATCGGGTGAAGAAGAAGGTTAGCATTATGGGAAACTTGAACGAACGTAAAATGACGAGCATCTTTGAACGTTACCTCACGCTTTGGGTGGGACTCTGTATCCTAGCGGGCATTCTGTTAGGCAAGATCGCACCGGACTTTGCAAAGACCCTGGACGGTTTTTCCATTAATATTAACGGTGCGCCGGTGGTTTCTATTCCGATCGCGATCTGTCTTTTTCTGATGATGTATCCCATTATGGTCAAGATCGATTTTGCCAGCGTGATCAAGGCCGGCAAGAGCGGGAAACCCGTGTTCCTGACTTTGTTCATCAATTGGTGTATCAAACCGTTTACCATGTACGGCATCGCCATGCTGTTCCTGGGTTTTTTGTTCCGGGGATTTATCGGCACGGAAGCGATGGATATCGTAAAAATGCCCTTTGGGCTTGATCTTCCGGTCGGGGCCGTTCACGGTGCAGGCACCGTGATCCTGCAGGATGGCATTAAGATGCTGGAAATACCTTTATGGCGAAGCTATTTTGCCGGATGTGTGCTCTTAGGGATCGCACCTTGCACGGCGATGGTTCTGGTGTGGAGTTATCTGGCGCGCGGCAATGACGGACTGACCCTGGTAATGGTCGCCATCAATTCCCTGACCATGTTGTTGCTCTACGGACTGCTGGGCGGTTTTCTGCTGGGTGTCGGTAAGCTGCCGGTCCCCTGGCAAGCCCTGCTATTGTCTGTAGGAGTCTATGTGGCTCTTCCATTACTAGCGGGCTACTTTTCCCGGAAATGGATCATTGCCGCAAAAGGCGAAACCTGGTTCAAGGAAAAATTCCTGCATTTACTCACACCGGTCACTATTTCGGCACTGTTGCTTACATTGATCTTATTGTTCAGTTTTAAAGGCGAGGTGATCCTGGCCAATCCGCTGACCATTCTCTGGATCGCCGTTCCGCTGTTCATTCAAACCGTCCTGATCTTTTCGATCGGTTTTGTAGCGGCAAAACTCCTGAAATTCCGTTACGAAGATGCCGCACCTGCCGCGATGATCGGCGCATCCAACCATTTTGAGGTCGCCATTGCTACGGCCGTTATGATATTTGGTCTGTCCTCGGGCGCCGCGCTGGCCACGGTGGTCGGCGTGCTGATCGAAGTGCCGGTGATGCTGATGCTGGTGCAGATCTGTAAAAAATACCGGGGATGGTTCAAACGCGCCTGAGCATTTGCCGGTGAACTGACGCATATCCATATCTGGGTCCGCAAGATCACGGGCGCGGTATTTATCGGAGCGGGCGTGTACTACAGTCTTGTGTATATTTACGGAATTTCATTTTAAATGCAATGCATTCATAAACAGGAACAACTATTCACACACGTTTGAGGTATTTATTTTTTTAATCCGGCCGGCAGGCAAAGGTTAACATACTAAAACTGATGCAAACAGTTTCAAATCACTTATACTATCCCAAAAAAAAAGCAAAATAAAAATTATTTTCGGAATTTGAAGCGGAAAATCGTATCTTTAAAACGAATAAAACATAAACGAATAAAATAAGTGGCAATGCGTGTTAAAGACGTTAAGTGAGTATTTTAAAATATCGCCGAAGAATCTTTAAAAATTATTGCTTTCACTGGGTATCATCATTTTTCTTACGATTGCGAGATTTATTTCCAATTATCTGGTCAAAAGAAAAATCCCCGATGATATGAAGGCTTATCACTGGCGGCGGACGATACTTTACAGCTATACGGTTCTTCTGATCATATTGGCAGGTTCCGTCTGGATAAAAGGACTTCGTTCCCTGACGACAATTTTAGGACTGGCAAGCGCCGGTATCGCCATTGCCATGCACGATACCATCGCCAACGGCCGGCTGGGCGTTTATCGTTTCACAAAAACCTTTTAAAGTCGGTGACAGGATCGAAGTCGATAAGATCATCGGCGATGTGATCGATATCCGGATCCTGCAGTTCAACATTGTGGAATGCGGCAACTGGGTCGATGCCGAACAAAGCACTGGTAGAATTATTCATATTCCCAACAGTAAAGCCTTGCGCGAACCGATCGCAAACTATCAGATCGGTTTTGAGTATATCTGGAACGAGACCCCGGTATTGATCACCTTTGAAAGCGACTGGAAAAAAGCAAAGCAGATCCTTGAAAAGATCGCGGAGGATAATGCAATGCACTTATCGGAAGGCGCTCAGCGGCAGATCCGAAAAGCGGCCAGGAAATATTTCATTCAGTATAATAAATTGACTCCGATCGTTTATACGACCGTAAAGGAAAGCGGGGTAATGCTAACCATCCGTTTTTTGGTCAATCCGCGGCAACGGCGTTTTAGTGAACATCAGATTTGGGAGGCTATCCTGGAAGCTTTCAGCCGGGAGGCGAATATCGATCTGGCATATCCGACGCTCCGTTATTATCACCATGAAAACAAATCGAAACCTGAGGAATAAAGCCTCGGGGTATAAACCCATAAAACGAATTTACTTGCCACTTTCTTTCGAGACCAGATGCACATCCCGCTGCGGGAAAGGAATGGTCAGTCCGGCCTTTTCGATCTCCATTTTGCTCTTTTTGATAAGATCAAAACGCGTTGCCCAGTAGTCGCCGGTACTTGTCCAGCCGCGCAGTTGTAAGTTGACGGAGCTGTCGGCCATGGCGGTTACAATGACCTGTACCGCGGGTTCCGGCAGAAAACGCTGTTCCTCGGCGGCAATACGTTTCAAAACCTCGATTGCAGTATCGATGGAATCACCGTAGGAAATGCCGACAGTGATATCCAGGCGGCGCTTGCCGTTTCGGGTGTAATTTTTTAAGGAATTGTTGAAAACGGCGCCGTTGGGAGCCGAAATATACAAGCCGTCGAAGGTCTCCAAAATGGTATTGAAGAAATTGATCTCAACAACAGTACCTTCATAGGAACCGGTCTCAATATAATCGCCTTTATGAAAAGGCCGCAGGATCACCAGCATTACGCCGGCAGCGATATTGCCCAGTGTATCTTTCAGGGCAAGACCGATCGCCAGTCCGGCTGCGCCCAGTACCGCAATAATACTGGTGGTGTTAATGCCGAAAATATCGAGAACAATGACCGCGGCAACGATATAAACCAGATAGGTTAGTGTTGAACTGACCATCGGTACCAGGGTCTCGTCAAAGCGTTCGTTCCGCGCATTAATACGTTTAACCGCTTTGCGGAGAAGCTTGGAAACGATGATTGCCATTGCAATGACCAGAAGTAGCAGAAGCAGATTTTTTCCCAGGGTAAGAACTGTTTCGGAGTTGTTCTCCCAGAAGGTCACAAAAAAATCTTTCATATTTAATCTCCCTTTTTTGTTATAACCATTTTTTTCGTTTGAAAAAGCGGATCATCAGCAATGCCACGATCAGTAATACGGCCCAGAACAGCGGATAGGCAAAGGTCCATTGCAATTCCGGCATATGCACAAAGTTGGTCCCGTAAACGCCGGCAATAAAGGTCAGCGGAATAAAGATGGCGGAAAAAATGGTCAGTACCTTCATGATCTCATTGAGGCGGTTGCTGATGCTGCTGTTGTAGATATCCAGGTGATCCGTCAGCATGATCCGGTAGGTGTCCACGCTTTCCAGAGCCTGGGTTGCAATATCCAGAAGGTCTTTCAGAAAAGGACGTGTGGATCCCTGAAACAATTCTGTCTCCAGACGGCTGAGCTGCAGAATGAATTCCTTAGCCGGCCGGATGGATTTACGCAGATAGTTCATTTCGCGTTTATAGTTATTGATCTCCGTCAGTGTGTTTTTGCCGGGGTTATCCAGTAAGGCTTCTTCAAGATCCTCAATCTTTTCGCCGACACGTTCCACCAGCAGAATATAATTATCCACAACCGCATCCAAAAGGCTGTAAGCCAGATAATCGGCACCTTCATGCCGGATACGGCCGATTTTTTTACGCAAGCGGTTGCGCAGGGGCTGAAATACATCGCCCGGGCGTTCCTGAAAGGTCAGCACATAGTGTTTCCCGAGAACAATGCTCAGCTGTTCCGAATAGATGCGGTTTTCCTTTTCATTGTAATGCATCATTTTCAGGACAAAGAAAAGCTGATCGTCATAGCTTTCCATTTTCGGCCGCTGGCCGGTGTTGACTATATCCTCCACCACCAGGGGATGCAGCCGGTAATCTTCCGCCAGAGATTGAATAATTCCCGTATCGTGGACACCGTAAATATTGATCCAACTTATCAGATCTTTGCCCTGGTCTTTCTGCAGTCCATGCGTATCTTCGGGATGCAGCTCTTCGAGGGATTCCGCATTATAGCGGATGATATGCAGGGAAGGTACATCGACTTTTTTTGTACCGATAAAAACCGCTTCACCGGGTGCAAGCCCGTAAGCGGCTGTTTTGTCCTTGATAAAGCGTGCCATAGGGTCTCTCCTTATAATAGCGGCCGGTGGCTGTAAAATAACCTTTTAGAGTGACGATTAGACCGGTATGTTTAATAATTTAGTTAAAAATCCCAGAAAATAACAGGTAAAAATCAGTAATAACCGGGCATCGGAGGCGGATCAGCCGGGATTGCAGTTGAATAAGAAGAAATTTTTAAGGAACTGTTTTCGTTTGAAATGCGGAATGCCCATGCTTCGTCTGCCGATTGGCGAACTACGCAGGGCACACTTCGCTCTTCGAGCGAAGTTAAGAGAGGAATCTTTTGTTTGAGAATGCTTTCCCAGAGCTTGATTTTAGATATCTTTCAAAACGCATTGCTTTTAGTTTATCATTAAAAGCACAATAC
>JAQULT010000001.1:27765-150205 GCA_028718545.1 Fidelibacterota bacterium
ATGGATCACAAATTGTGGCTTGCCACGCGAAGCTCGAAGATTTCTGAGGATGGAATTATTTACATGTCCGTTCTTCGTTCATCCAGCGATGAACTTCGAAGGGCACACTTCGCTCTTCGAGCGAAGTTAAGAGAGGAATCTTTTGTTTGAGAATGCTTTCCCAGAGCTTGATTTTAGATATCTTTCAAAACGCATTGCTTTTAGTTTATCATTAAAAGCACAATACCATTCAATATTCCATGGTCGATATTGTGATGTGTGTTTACAATCACCTTGATTATGTGCTGTTAATCTCATTCTCAGATCTTTGGTATAACCTGTATAGGTTCTATTTGGATTAATTTTACTTCTCAAAATGTAGACATAGTACATGTAGGAATATATTTGAAAGAATTTATAATTTCATTGGATTGTTTTTGAGTGTGATATGGATCACAAATTGTGGCTTGCCACGCGAAGCTCGAAGATTTCTGAGGATGGAATTATTTACATGTCCGTTCTTCGTTCATCCAGCGATGAACTTCGAAGGGCACACTTCGCTCTTCGAGCGAAGTGTGGAGGTGCCGGGAATCGAACCCGGGTCCAAAGCGGAGATCCCCCTGCTTTCTACGTGTGTAGGCAGTTGAAGGGTCTTGGTCGTCCCGGCTCAAATACCAAAACGCGGAACGACGCAGATCACAGTGTTTAACAGGATCTCCGTGATCAAAAGATCCTGCGAGTCCGTGAAACGGCGCTCAATCCGGACCCACAGACAAAGCCCGGTTGAACGGCTGCGCGTTTAATTACGCAGCGTATGCAAAATTATCTGCATTTAAATTTAGCTCAGATTGATTAACGTGGATTCCTGAATACCACGACACGCTTACAAGACGACCTGTCCGCCCTGTCGAAACCTTTACACCCCCATGTCAAAAAGCGCATCAATATACTCTTATACAAAGCATTTGTCAATCTGTTGCTGAAAATTTTATTTATCCGGTTTTTCTTTAGACATTATCGAAAAAAAAAAACAATAAAAATATTACAAAATATTCTCTATATTAAAAGTTCAATCCTGAAAAGGGATGTATTGATGATGAACAAAAAGCAAAAAGGAAGAACAACGATGAAAGGAATTGCAATCTTGACCGTGTCGTTCGCAATCTTATTCAGCAGCGCTCTTGCCGCTGGGACCGCGGAAGAAGGGAAACGCATTCCCACGCGCGAGGAGATCGAAGAACAGTATCGCTGGAACCTGGGCGATATTTATGCCGATGCCGAAACCTGGGAAGCGGATTTCGCCGAAGTAGAAGCAAAGATGGAAAAGATCAAAGATTTCCGGGGAAAACTGGGAAAATCGGCTTCGAATCTTGAGCAATGCCTGCTGATGTCGGAAAATCTCGAACGCAAGCTCGATAACATGTATATCTATGCCCATATGCTGAAAGATCAGGATACCAAGAATACCGACAGCCAGGCGCTGGCGAACCGTATAGCCGCCCTGAACCAGCGTTATTATCAGGAACGTGCTTTCCTTTGGCCGGAAATTCAGGAGATTCCCGAGCGTAAACTGTTCCGTTTTATTGATTCCTCGCCTTTTCTGCAGCAGTACCGGCAACCTTTCACCGATATGATCCGCCAGAAAGCGCATATTCTTTCCGAACGCGAAGAGGAACTGCTGGCAATGGCGGGAAATATGAGCAGTGAATTCGGCAACATTCGCGAAGCACTGACCCAGGCGGACATTGTTTTTCCGAAGGTCCGCGACGGGAACGGCGAACTTATCGAGCTTTCCTATGCCCGTTATTCGCTCTTGCTGCGCTCAATGGACCCGAAAGTCCGCCGGGAAGCTTTCCTCGCGATGTACGGTACCTTTGATAAATTCAAGAACACCAGTGCCGCGACTTATCGCGGATCGGTCAAAAAAGATATTTTCTATGCAAAAGCCCGCGGTTACGACAGCTGTATCCGTATGTCCCTCGATGCCGATAATGTCCCGGTAGAGGTTTATGACAATCTGATCTCCACTACGCATGAATATCTGGATCCGCTGCACCGTCTCCTGAATCTGCGTAAAAAAATGATGGGAGTCAAAGAGCTGCATCTTTACGATACCAGCGTACCGCTGGTCAAGGCCTCCGACAAGCGCTATACCTACGAAGAAGCCAAAAAGCTGATTATCGAAGCGCTGGAAATCATGGGTCCTCAGTTCCAGTCCGATGCGGAAAAAGCACTGAATTCCCGTTGGGTGGATGTGTATGAAACCCGCAATAAACGTTCCGGAGCCTATTCCTGGGGCGCTTACGACACACACCCCTATATGCTGATGAACTTTAACGGCACACTGGACAATGTCTTTACGCTTATCCACGAGTTGGGACACTCCCTGCACAGTTACTATACCAATCAGACTCAGCCTTACGCTACCGCCAATTACACCCTCTTTGTCGCTGAAGTGGCTTCGACCTTTCTGGAAAATATTTTAATGGACCACATGCTCAAGACGGTTGAAGACAAAGAACTGAAACTGGCCTTGCTGAATCAATGGGCGGAAAATATTGAAGGGACTCTGTACACCCAGGTGCTTTTTGCGGAGTTTGAACGCGAAGCCCACCGTATCGCCGAGGAAGGCGTTCCGCTGACGGTCGAAACCCTGAATAATACTTATTTCGATATTCTAAAATCCTTCTATGAAGGTGTTCTGGTCCTGGATCCGGAATACGCAGTGACCTGGAGCCGCATCCCGCATTTCTTCCGGCAATTCTATGTATACAAATACGCGACCAGTATCAGCGCCTCCACGGCCCTTAGCCGGAAAGTACTCGACGGCGAACCGGGTGCGATGGACCGTTATATGCAGTTTCTGCACAGCGGTTCCAGTGACTACCCCATTGAACTTCTGAAGCTGGCCGGCGTCGATATGTCCACTCCGGAGCCGGTTGCGGAAACCCTGCAACTCTTTGACAGTATTGTCAGCCAGATGGAAGCGCTGATCGAAGAATGATTTTCCGGATACGATTACATCAATTAATTCAAGATCCCGTAAAAAGATTTACGGGATCTTTCACTTATTAACGATGAGGTGCAACAATGAAAATTCGCTGGATGATGCTGGTACTTGTTCTTTTCACATCGGCAGCTTTTGCCCAGGAAGAGGAGCTCCCCTGGAAAAAAGGCGGACAAGGCGCCGTGAATTTTTCACAGACCGCTCTGAGCAACTGGTCGGGCGGCGGTTTGAATGCGCTGTCACTGAATAGTTTTATCAGCTTTTTTGCCAATTACAAACAGGATAAACTTAGCTGGGACAATACACTGGACCTTGCCTACGGGATCGTCAATCAGGGTGGAAGTGTCCAGAAAACGGACGATAAGTTCGATCTTGCATCAAAATTCGGCTACACAGCTTTCGGCAAGTGGAATTATTCCGGAATTCTGGCGTTCAAAACTCAAATGACCCGCGGATACGCCGATACCATCAAGATATCTTCTTTTGCAGCACCTGCCTACATGCAGATCGCGGCCGGGATGGAATATAAGCCCAACGACGATATTAGCATGAATATTTCGCCCCTTAGCGGAAAAATGACGCTGGTGCTGGATCCGGATCTCGCCTCCGCCGGCAGTTACGGATTGGCGCCGGGACAGAAGACGCGCGGCGAATTTGGGGCCTATGCAAAAATTCAGTTCCGCAAAACCCTCGTTGAAAACGTGGTGTTCCAGACAAAATGCGATTTCTTTATGAATTATCTTGAAAATCAGCAATTCATTGATGTGAACTGGGACATTTTACTGGCAATGAAGATCAATAAATTCCTCTCCGCCAGTATCAGCACCCAAATGGTATATGATCAGGATTACAGTGCAAAACTGCAGTTCAAAGAGACGCTGGGCATTGGCCTTTCCTTTTCTTTCTGATCCCGGACTAGCGAAAGGAGTTCGACAATGATTATCAGATCACTTTACGCCGTACCTGAAAAAAAGCTGGATTTGCAGGGAGCACAGGGCGTGTCGCGCCGGGTTCCGATCGGGAGACAGGAACAGGTCCCGAATTTTTCTTTCCGGGTCTTTACCCTGGAGGCGCTGGGTCACACGCCATATCATGCGCACGAATCCGAACACGTCAACTATATTATCCGCGGCAAAGGCGCACTGAAAGACGAACACGGTAACTTGCATCCCGTGCAGGAAGGCGATTTCTGCCTGATTTATCCGAATGAAAAACATCAGTTTCGCAATCTGTCGGATAGCGAAGCGTTCGTATTTATCTGTGCCGTAATGAAAGCGTATGAATAAGGAGCGAGCATGAAACGGTGGATCGTAATTCTGCTTGTCACAGGACTGTTCTTTTCCTGCGCAACAAGCACGCAGAGCATCCGGAAAAAGGGGGATGCGGATTTTAACCGGACAATGAAAAGCATTGACGCCCTGGTCCGCGACGAGGTATTCGCACATGCGCACTGGGGAATCATGATCAAATCTCTGGACAGCGGGGATATCTGGTATACGCGGAATGAAAAGCGTCTGTTTATGCCTGCTTCCAATAATAAGATCCCGACTGCGGCGGCAGCTTTGCAGATGCTGGGACCGGAATTCCGCTTTACCACAGAGCTGTTAAGCAAGGGGAGCGTGAGCAAGGGAACGCTGAACGGTGACCTTGTTGTATGGAGCAACGGCGATCCTACGCTCTATGAGCGTTACATTGAAGATTCCCGCGCCGTTTTTTACCAGTGGGCCGAGGCATTGAAAGCGCAGGGTATCCGCAGTATCAACGGAAATATCATTGCCGACGACAATGCCTTCGATGAAGACTATCTGGGATCCGGCTGGGCCTGGGATTATCTGCAGGTCTGGTACGCCGCTCAATTCGGCGCCTTGCAGTTAAATGAAAACTATGTGGACGTCAAGATCGTCGCTCCCGCAACCAAAGAAGGGAAGATTCAGCTGATCCCCAATATCCCGAGTTCCTATTACCGCCTGATCGATGAGATTGAGATCGTGGATCAGGGCAGGAACTCCGTCTGGATGGAACGTGACTTCTTTTCCAATGAAATTATCTTTAAAGGACGTCTGCAAACCGGTTCCGACACCCTGGAACTTTCGCCGACAATCCATAATCCCAGTCTTTTCTATGTCCACGTATTAAAGGAAGTGCTCACCGAACAGGGGATTCAAGTCCTGGGGGATGCCCTAGATTGCGATGATATTCCCGCATGGGTCCACGCTCCGGGGGACAAGGGTTACCGCGTACTGGCAAACTATGCTTCCGTCCCCTTGAGCGAGGTGCTGACCCGCTTAATGAAACGCAGCCAGAATATGTATGCCGAAACCCTGCCGCGCCTGATCGCCTGGCAGGAAAAGGGCAAAGGATCCATATCGCTTGCCCGGGGTATGCTGGATTCTCTGTTTGTTCCCTTTGGCGTTGAACCCGCTTCCTGGGTTTATGCCGACGGTTCCGGATTGAGCCGTTACGATTATATCAGTCCGGAGATCCTGGTCAGGATCCTCGAAGGAATGTATCGAAGTGAATACAAAGATATCTGGATGAGCACATTCCCGGTTGCCGGCGTGGACGGAACCTTAAGGAACCGTATGAAAGGCAGTCCTGCGGAAGGGAAGGCGCTGGGAAAAACCGGAACCATTGCCAATGTACGCGGCCTGAGCGGTTACATCCGCACAGTATCCGGAGAGAATGTGGTTTATTCCTTTCTGGTGAACGGGCATATTGTGAGCGGTGCCGAGAACGAGCGGATCACGGACAGCATTCTGAACTTGATTGCAGATTTATAATACATTTTAGGGATTTATTATAAGAAACGGGGACCGTATTTCCTGAAATATTTAAGATATTGGATTATTGAGCCGATTTTATGACTTTTCGGCTGTAGTATCCGCCAGGGGAAAACTTACCGTAAAAGTACTGCCTTTTTCATATTCGCTGCGGATTCCGATACCGCCGCCGTATTCGTCCACGATTTTCTTCAGAATGGTCATCCCCAGTCCGGTGCCGCTGATATTGCGGGTATAGCGGTTCTTGGCGCGGAAGAATTCCTCGTATAGACGCGGAATATCTTCTTCCTTAATACCGATACCGGTATCCTCGATCTCAAAGAAAGCACGGTTATCGGCGCGGTAAGCCCGGATGCGGATAGTACCCTTTTCTTTATTGTACTTGATGGCATTGGAGATCAGGTTGGTATAAACCCGCCGGATCTCTTCACGGTCCGCCCGGATAAAAAGATCGTTCTGGATCTGAGTTTCAACATTGATCCCGCGTTCACGGATATTGCTCTGGAAGAATTCAAGGGTTTCCTCGAGCAAACTGCCGGCATCAAAGCGTTCGATCTCGCGGCGCAGGGTTTTGGCGTCCATACGGAAAATATTCAACAGATCCTGCAGCAGCGCCAGCATCGCATTGCTGCGTTCCAGGGTACGCTGCAGGTATTGATCGTACATATCCTGATTTTCACCGAGATCTTTATTAATGATCATTTCCAGATAGCTTTTTATTGCACCCAGCGGCGCTTTCAGCTCGTGCGCTACCATATTGATGAATTCGGATTTTGACAGTTCCAGGGCTTTCAGCTCAGAAACATCACGCAATACCGATACGCTTCCCAGCAGGTTCCCCCGATCGTCAAGAATGGGAGTAGTATTGGCAAGAATAACCAGTTTTGCCGGCGGTTCAATTACGATTTCCTCTTTGATGGAACAGCTGGAATTGGGATTTTCCAGGACACTGCGGATCTGTTTCTGGAGTTTACGCGGCAGCAGATCAAAAATATTCTCTCCGGGATTGATCTCACGCTGAATGCCGACCAGCTGATGAAAACGCGGATTGATGAAAATGGTCTCCCGCAGCTGATTGACGATCATAAGGCCGTCGTCAATGGAATCGATCACGGAACGCAGACGGGATTGTTCTTCGGCAATGGCCGTCAGGCTTTTTTCTTTTTCTTCTTTCAGCCGGCGCGCTTCCTGGATATACCAGCGCCGTTCCAGAGCACGGGGTATCAGCCGTTCAAGCTTATCGTTCCTCAGGGGTTTCTTTAAAAAATCGTAACCCCCGATGTGCGCGGAACGCATGATCGTGTCAATATCGGGATCCTCGTCGATCATCACACAGATCGCCTCGGGATAGGTTTTCAATACTTCGGAAAGGACTTCCAGTCCATGGCGGTCCGGCAAGCGGCAGTCGATAAAGTAAAGATCGTATTCTTTCAAAAGGGCTCTTTTAAGTCCCGTTGAAGCGTGTGTTTCAATATCCAGGGTATAATGGAACGAAACGACCTGCTTGATACTGTCGATGACCCGCTGATCATGTTCGATCAGCAGGATATTTGCACCTGTCAGCAACATGATGAAAAATAGGATTATTTTTTGTAAAAACACAGACATTTTCCCGGGATTTCCCGGAAAATGCGTTTCCCGGACGCGATAAACATGACAACAATCTTCTTTTTTATCAGAAAAGACATTATATTAAAAAATTTAATGGCAATGGAAACAAAACAGTATGTCCCGGCATCTTAACATTGTGAAAATTCCGTTCCTAAGTATCCTCCTCTTTGCAGTCTGTGCAGGGATCCTTTTTGCAGAAGACAAGCCTATTGAACTTCTGAATGCCGCAACCATGCAAAAAGTGACACCCGCCGGAGAGAAAAAGGACAGCTACATCTTTTTTGACAAAGATGTGCATTTACGCCAGGGAGAGGTCAATATCTTCAGCGACAGGGCTTACCAGTATCCCGAACGCGACCTGTTGCGCCTTGAGGGGAATGTCTATATTTACGACGACAGCGTCCGCATTTATTTTGACCGCGGATCCTATAATACGAAAACACGGGATATCGAGGTTTCGACTCCTCTGAAGATCTATTACGATACCCGTTATTTCAGCGCTTTGGAATTGCGCGGAAATCTGGATACGGATATCTACCGGGCACGGGGAAATGTGGAGATCCGGGACAGTATCTCCTATGCGGCCGCCGATTCCCTGCTTTTCGACCGGGTCAACGAGCGCGCCTTTCTTTACGGAGAAGCCCTCATGTCCGACACCGTCAGTCGCATAAGCATGCGCGGAAGCGAACTGGAGTACCGTCTTGACAGCGATCAGTTCTTCGGCTACGGGGATGCTTCGGTTTATGAAACCCGCAAGGACGGGGAGAAGCGTTTTGAGGTATTTGCCGGATTCCTGAAGGGCGACATGAAAGGGGGATGGCTGGCCGCCCGGGACAGCGTTTATGTCTATCAGGATTCCGCTGCCGCATGGTGCGACTCGCTGTTCTATATCGACTCGACAGGTACCGTGGAGTTTTACGGCAATGCCCGGGTGCGCTATAAAAATATCGACATGTATGCCGATGCAATGCGTCTGCGCTTTGCGCGAAATCACTTGGATGATCTTAGCTCTTCCGGCAATCCCCGGGTAAGCTTGCTGGACCGGGGATATTTCCGGGAACGCGGCGCGAATCCGGTATCCAAACGAAGTGAAATGAAGGGAAAGAATCTCTACCTGAAATTTAACCGTGAGGATGCTCCGGATTGGATGCGGATGAACGGAATGGTACTGACCGATTATCATGTATTCAAAGATTCCGTTTATAAGGGGATCAATCACATGAGTTCGGACACGGTACGCATTCATTTCGATTCCGGCGAGGTTCGGGAATTGTTTGCCAGTTATGATGTGCGGGGGCATTTTACACCGGACAGCAGCTATGACGAAATGGATACCACTGCGCTGTATCTTGGGAATGAAGCACATTATGACCTGCGCATTGACCGTATGTCCATTTATCCTTCGGCCTATATGAATTACGGTGAGATCCAGCTCCGTGCCGATACCCTGAAGATCGACTGGAAAAGCAATATTCTCTTTGCCATTCCCCAAAAAGGTGGGGAACGCCCGGAATTTACCCAGGGCAGTGATGCCCCGGTTTACGGCGATCTGTTCGAATATAATCTGGAGACCCGGCGCGGACGTATTACCCGCGGAAAAACCCATATCAAAGAAGCCTATTATCAGGGAAAATCCGTTTTGAAAACCGAAGATAAGCCTCTTTACGTGCATGACGGAGTATTTTCCACCTGTGAACTGGATGAACCCCATTTTTGTGTTGAAGCAAAGCGAATGAAGGTCATTCCGGGCGACCGTGTTTTTGCTCAGGATATTGTGTTCAAGATCATGGATATCCCGCTTTTGTACATTCCAAGTTTCTTTGTATCCATCGAAGAAGGGAACCGCCGCAGCGGCTGGGTCCTTCCCACCTTTGGGCGTTACAGCAATAAAGGCTGGGCACTGGAGAAATTCGGCTATTACTGGGCTCCCAATGATTATTATGATGCCCGCTTTCTGATGGATTTTTATGACAGTTACGGCATCAAGGCCGAATTGCGGCAGCGTTATGCCTGGCGCGACCATATCAGCAACGGCAGCCTGTCCCTGGAATACTGGAATTACTTCCTCTCCACCAGTCCGGCTCAGGGATATCGCATCCGCATCAACCATCCCCAGACCATCGGACTGCGTTCCCGTTTGAACATTTCGGGTACCTTTACCAACGATACCCAGCAGTTTTCCCGGGAACTGGATAAAGACGAGCGTCTGGAACAGCAGATCGTATCCAATGCCAGTTTCACGACAGCGCTGGGACCATTTTCCGTAAACCTCAATCTGTCCCGCACCGAAGATCTCCTGACGGGAAACAGTACGACCAGTTTTCCGCAGTTTTCCATTTCACGTTCAAACGCGAAGCTATTCAAGCGTAAAAAACTCAGCGATCCCGAGAAGTGGTATCATAAATTCACCTATTCCGTCAACTCAAAATTGATCAATCAGATGACGCATACCTGGAATAATACCGACTCGCTGTTTTACGACGAGACAAAGAATAAGGTGGAAAGCAATGTCGGAGTCCGTTATAATGACAAACTTTTTGGATTTCTGACCTTGTCGCCCTATCTCAATTATTACGAAGACTGGACGACCCGCTATTACAGGCCGGAAATGCAGAATGATTCGGCGCGGGTGGATGAAAACGGGAATCTGGTTCTGGAAGAGGTCCGGGGTTTTAAACGCCGCGGGCGCTTCAATCTGGGCAGTTCGGCGTCGACCACCCTGTATGGGGTGTTCAATCTGAATCTCGGTCCGCTGAAAGCCCTGCGCCACACCCTGGCAATGAGCCTGAATTATGAATACCGCCCGGATCAGTCCTCTAATCCGGAATACGTTTTTCGTGGAATCGGTACGGACGGAAATCCCGTGATCTATGACTATTTCAGATCCACCCTATTGCCGGCGACACCATCGGCGGGCAGTCAGAGTTTTTCGATGAATTTTAATCACAAATTCGAATCCAAGACCCAATGGAGGGGATTGGATGAAAAGAAACTGCACTTTCTGACGCTTACGCACGCGTATAATTTTCTTGCCGATTCCCTGCGTAGCAGTGAGATCAGAGCCGCTTCCTCGCTGCGGGATCTTCCCGGCGGACTTGCCCTTAAGGTGGATGCTTACTTTGATCCCTATGCTTACCGGGTCAATGATGACGGTAAGACCATTACCCGGATCGATCGCCTTGCCGTCCCCCGGATCACCTATTTGCGTATCGCAACGGATGTTAGCCTGAAACCCGGAACTTCCCGCAAACAGCAGGCGGCTGCTAAAGCCGCGGCCGCGGATACGAACCGGGTCGCCGCCCCGGCAGTCCCCGCAGCACGCGGGTCCGATGAAGGCTTTTCCCGCTGGAGCGCGACAGCCGGTATCTCCTTTACTTCCAGTGCCGCAAATCCTCTGAACGTTAAAAACCGCCTGCTGGTAAATACAGAGATCAAAGCGAATCTGACGCCCAAATGGTCCGGCTCCTACCGGATCAACTTTGACGTACTGGAACATAGCATTACGGACCAGCGTATTACCCTTTCCCGCGATATGCATTGCTGGGCACTGCATCTCGACTGGAATCCGGGTTACAGCTTTTTTATCCGCCTGAATGCAAAATCGGATATGCTGAAAGCACTGAAACTGGAAAAACAGACAGGAAGGTACTATTAGAATGAAGAAAAAGGGATATGTGCTGTTCCGGCTTCCTGGAGATGCGGAAAAAAAAGAGATACTGAACACTCTGACGGAGTTGGGAACCCTGGAAGCCGCCGTCGAGGAGCGCGGAGAGCATATCACGGTTATGGACAGCTGGGAAAAGCGCGGGGAACTGCAGGCGACCCTGCAGAGGGCCTTTCCGGAACTTGCGCCGGAAGCGGAATTCCTGGAAGAACGCGACTGGAACCGGGAATGGATCGAAGGTTTTCAGCCGATCCGGATACGGGAGGATTTCTGGATCACCCCGCCCTGGCACCGTTCACGCATTCCACAGGGGAGTACGGACATTATTATTAATCCCGCGAACGCCTTTGGTACCGGTACGCACGAATCCACCCGTCTGGTTCTGGAATTGCTTCCCGGAATGCTGGATCCCGGCGATAAGGTGCTGGATCTCGGCTGCGGATCGGGGATTTTATCCATCGCCGCGCGGAAGCTGGGTGCCGGAGCCGTAGTGGCTGTAGACAATGATCCTGAAATCCGGGAAAATTTCAGCGAGAATACCGCGCTGAACCGTTTGGAGGATATTCCCCTGCAAATTGCGGATGTCCTGCAAATGGATGACTATTCCTGTGACCTTGCGCTCGTGAATATCCAAAAACATATCATTTTGCCACTCCTGGAACGTTTTAACGTTGCAAAAGGGGCACCGAAACGCGTAATTTTAGCCGGACTTTTAAACGAGCACCGCGAAGATGTCCTGAACGTACTTGAGCGACAGGAATACGCGGTGCTCCAAACGCCCTGCCGGGGTCTCTGGATGGCAGTGACAGCCCTCAGGCGGAGAACGGATGAAATATAACTTATACGGCATTGCGGCATTGTTTCTGTTACTCCTTAGCTGGAGCTGCGGGCCCGTTTATCCCGATCCGGATGAAGAACCCTCGTACCCGGTGCCGGAATTTCAAAATGTAAGAACAGCGTATCACGGCGAGCGCGGGGAATTGCATTGCGAAGCCTTTGTACTGTATGATCTTCCGCTCGGAGAAGTAAATGCCGATCTGGAATTGCAGGGCTTTACCCAGAATACGCTCAGCATTACGCTGAACGATTCCGCCGTTCTGGGGGATGCGCTCGCGGGGGACAGAATTTTTAGCCGAAACATCCCGTTAACCCGCATCGATTCCATTCCGGGATGGATAAGGGTGCAATACAGCGTTCGTGAAGCCGGCTCCCTGGTCCAGACCTTCCGGGATACCCTGACCCTCAGCGCAAATCAGCCGCCATTGATCACAGAAATCGATATGCCGGATACCCTGATTCGTCCCGAAAGCGGCAGCAAGGAACTGCTGATCGCCGTTCATGTGGATGATCCGAATGGTCCCCAGGATGTGATAATGGCCTATTTTCAGGTCAAGAACAATACAAGCGGTTTGTGGGGCGCGGATTTTGATCTCTACGATGACGGCAGCAACGGCGATATCCGGGCCGGGGACGGGATCTTTTCCCGCGGTTTGCAGATCTCGGCGGAGAATGCGGCAACAATCAATTATTTCCGTTTCCGGGCAAAAGACCGTGCGGCCAGTTTCTCCGTATGGTATCCGGATTCCGTGGTGGTGAGGTAAACATGCTCAAACGAATGATCGTATTGCTGAGCCTTAGTGCCGCCCTGCTTTTTGCACTGCCTCACGCAAGGAGTTTTGTATTGTCGGACACCCTGGTCTATGAAGGACTGGGAAGCAATGCGGTCACAGATATTCTCGGTATGGATGACTCCACGCTGCTCTTTGCAACCGGTAACGGACTTTCGCTAACCAACAACCGGGGCGAAGATATCGTGACCTATTATGGAAATGGTAACAGTATCCGTTATGGCGCGGTGACCGGAATGGCATTATTGGGGGAACACATCTGGATTGCCACAGCCTACGATACCGCGGTACTGGAAGGCAGTTATTATTACGATTATCCCAAAGGCAACGGCATCAGCTATTCTCCGGATGGCGGACGCAGCTGGCAGCGTTTCCGGCAACCGGTTGATACGCAGGACGATAACTACGAGATCCTCTACGGCGATACCATTCCCGCACTGCCTATCACCTCGGCGATCAACAACCTGACTTACGATCTGGCCGTTCAGGTCACTTCCGGCGGTGATACGGTTTTGTGGGCAACGAATTTTGCCGGCGGATGCCGGCGCAGTTTTGACAAGGGCGCCAGCTGGCAGCGAGTTGTACTTCCGCCGGATCGCTACGATGTCCTGGATGAAGATACACCCCGGGATTTCGATCTGAGTCCCACCAGCGGAGCTCTGGGTTATGAAAGCAACCTCAATCACCGTGCTTTTTCGGTGCACGCCGCCGGCGATACGGTTATTATCGGAACGGCAAACGGAATCAATATCTCCTACGACAGCGGTTACAGCTGGGAAAAATATACGGCACAGAATTCCGGTATCAGCGGAAATTTTATTGTGGACCTCACTATGGACAGAGCGGGTCAGATCTATGCGGTAACCCTTCCGACCCGGGAAACCGAATCCCAGGGCATTGCCGTTTCCGGGCGGAATGCCAACGGCATGTTGTACTGGGAATCCTACCTGAGCGGCCACCGGATTTATCAGATCCGTCCCGGCAGCAGCGGCAGCATCTATGCCGGTGGAGAAACGGGACTCTGGTATTCCGCAGACGGCTGGAATTGGCTCCGCATGCCGCAGATCCGCGATGAAAACGGCCAGTATCTGTTAACGGAGGTGATCTACAGTATCTGGGAAGATCCCGGCGCCTCGATCTGGGCCGGTACCGCGGATGGGCTTATACGCTCCGACGACGGCGGCTACAACTGGAAGTTTTTCCGTCGCGTCAATACGGACTATCCGGAATTACCGGCTGTCTCCGCCTACCCAAATCCCTTTTCACCCTCCCGGATGAACCAGCTGGGCGGAGAGGGTTTTGTGCGTATCCATTGCGAGCTGCCTGCTTCCGCCCGGGTAAGTATTGCAGTCTATGATTTTGCAATGCAGCGTGTGAAAGTGCTGATTGAAGATGTCCCGGTGGAAACCGGCACGAGTGAATTTGTCTGGAACGCAAAGAACGGATTGAACAATCAGGTCGCGAACGGCGTTTACTTTATCCGTATGACAACGGAGAACGGAGCAGCGCAGAAAACACAGTGGACCAAATTGATCGTACTGGATTGAACACGATGAAAAAAATTACCGCTATATTACTGATCTTTCTTGCAGTCCCAATCCTGCTGCCGGCGACGGATGAGGCCGGTGGTATGGCCGGAGCCTATTTGCGGATGCCAACGGACGCCCGCTCGGCCGCTCTGGGCAATTCCGGCGGGCCGGTCCTGAATGATGTGAATATGCTCAGCAGCAATCCGGCCCTTGTCCCGTTTTTTGAACAAAAACAGTTTTCCAGTTCTTTTCAGTTCCTTTCCCTGGACCGCTCTTTTCAGAGCATTGCCTTCGGTACCAGTCTGCCGCCGCGCGCGGGTATGAGCGTCGCCTGGATCCATGCCGGCGTCGATAACATTATCGGCCGCAATTATTCCAACGATATCACATATGAATACAACTGGTCCCAGGATGCTTTTGTGGTCACTTTCGGACTGCAGTTCAGTGACTGGCTGAGTATGGGAGTTTCCGGAAAAATTCTTTCCGACCGCCTGGTCAATTCCAGTTCTTCCGGTTTTTCCGCCGATCTTGGCCTTCTGCTGATCCCGGTGAAAGATCTGCACCTCGGCATTGTACTGAAAGATCTTAGCGGAAAAGTAAGCTGGGATATAGCCTCCGAACCCTTTGTGGAATATCAGTCCCGTCGCAACGACCGCTATCCGAATCTGCTGCAGGTCGGCGCCTCCTATCTTTTGGCAGAACGTTACTTTTTCTCTGCGGCATACCGTTTTTCCACTCAGATCGAACCCAGCTGGCATGCGGGCTTTGAAGCACGGTTGGCAAAGGCACTGTTCCTGCGCGCCGGCACCGATAACGGGACTCCCGTTTTTGGCTTCGGAACCGCTTTTACGATCTGGAGTGATAAGAAAACCCGCATGGATTATGCCTTCAAAAGCGGATCGGTCCGCGAGGGAGGCAGTCACCTCTTTACCTGGTTGTTCTTTTTTTAGGAGCTGTTGATGATCAGAAAAATCGCAATAAGTATGCTTATCGGCGCCGTTCTCCTGGCCGGCGAAGGCCTGCCGGTGCTGACCCTGCCGCGCCTTGCGCAGGAAGGGTATTTCCCCTCCCCGTCAATGCAGGAAGAAAACAGCGTACATTTTTCCTATGCATCCTGGTACTATGATACCGATTATTCCAGTATCAATGCCTATTTCGATCATTATCACATTGGCTTTCAGGGCCTGATATCCGGCAATATCGAAATTCGCGGCGATGTTCCGCAGACAGAGCCCGTGGGTACCACAGCCTATTATAATACCGTGTTCTTTGCCGGACGGAATTGGGTGCTGAATTCCTCCTTTTCTGTCAAAACAACTCTGAAATTCGTCACGGAACGGCTTTACTACGCTTCTTCCTGGGGCGGAGCCGCGGACCTGGAAGCGGTGTACGCGTTTCAGTCACCCTTCCGCCTGCTGTGCGGCGTGGAAAATATCGGAATGATGTCGCCATTGCTGAATCAGAATACCCAGTTACCCACGCGCTACTATCTGGGCGCGGACGGGCGCTTCAATGCCTTTATCGTATCACTAAAAGCCGGGACCGGCAATGACGGAGCGCTGTTCTACCGGCTGGGTGCCGCATATGTTCATCCCCTCTTTGATGTTCATTACAGTTTTGACCGCCTACAGGGCGTTCACCATGTGGGTGCGGACCTGAAATGGAACAAGATCCGCATCGGATACGGACAATATTTTCATCAGCGCGGATTGGGATATCCGATGATGTTCTCGATAGGATTATGTTTTTAGTTAAGCCATTCAGGCAAAATGTGAAAAGACCGCTTTGTTGCGGACCGGCAGTTCTTCTGCTCATAGGAATGCTACTGACGGGATGTGAATTCCTAATGCGGGATTCGGAGGCTCCGCGACGTCCTTCGGAAGATCATTTTATTCCTCCGACAAATCCGGAGATCGTTTTCAGCAATCTGGAAAATGCTTTCACTTATCGCGATCACGAGACCTACGGACGCTGCTTTTCCGATTCCACAATTTCGGGGATCACCTACCGTTTTCAGCCCGCAGTAGTGAAAGCGGTCGTTTTCCCCGCCTATTGGGATGCCGCCAGCGAAAAATGCTATTTCCAGGAATTGCTGGCCGCCTGTCCGCGGGATTCGCTGCTTTTGCTGGAGATCAGCAATGACGATATCCCGGAAAGCGACGACGGTGACTCCATTGCCTATCAGATCAATTATCAGATATTGGCACATCATACCCGGCAGGGCATCGACCGTTCCTTTAAAGGCCGCAGTTACATCAAACTGACCCGTGATAACCGGAATTACTGGGTAATCTATTTCTGGCAGGACATTCCGGTTTCCACAGACGCCAGCTGGTCCGATCTGAAGGCGTATTTTTAAACGCAATAATTTGAATAAGGGGAAGGAAGGAATTTAACATGAAAAAAGTCATTGCAGTGATCCTGGTTCTGGTACTGTTCATTTCCTGCGGAAGGCCGGATCTTGGTGAAGCGGACAGCATTATTGAAAAAGCCATACAGGAACGGGTTTTTCCCGGAGCCGTGCTGCTGGTTGGGACTTCCGATAAGATTCTGTACGAAAAAGCATACGGGCACCATACCTATGCCGAAGATTCTCCGAAGGTCACCCGGGGATCGCTGTTCGATCTTGCTTCCCTGACCAAGGTGTTTGCGACTTCCATGTGTGCCATGAAAGCTATCGATTCGGGACTGATCGACCCCGAAGATTTTGTTGTGGATTATTTGCCGGAATTTAACAATCACGGCAAAGACCAAATCAGGATCAAGCATCTGCTGATGCATAACAGCGGAATGCCGTCCTATACGCGCGCACTCGCCACGCGGGAAGAGACCCTGGAAAGCATCATGGAGATTTCCATGAATAAAGCTATCGGGGATTACACTTACAGCTGCCTGAACTTCATCACACTGATGCGCGTGATCGAATCAGCGAGCGGAAAAATGATGTGGGAATTCTATAATGAGAACTTTACGGATCCCATGCGGCTGAAGCATACCTTTTTTGTCCCGGATGAATCGCTTTGGGGGAAATGCCTTCCCACGATCGGGGACAGCAGCGGAACGCAGGTGAAACTGCAGGGAAAAGTGCACGATCCGCTGGCTTTAGCACTGGAGGGATATTCCGGCAACGCAGGCCTGTTCTCGACCGCTTCGGATCTTGCCGCTTTTTGCCAGCTGATGCTGAATGAAGGCGAATATAAGGGCCGGCGCTATGTACGCCCGGAAACTATAGAACCTTTTAAAACCGTACAGGACGGATTCCGCAGCTACGGCTGGGGTGTAAACAATACGCGCAGCTCCGCGGGGAGCAAGATGGCAAAGACCGCGATCGGCCATACCGGCTATACCGGTACCAGTGCCTGGATCGATCTTGAACGGGATGTTTTTGTCATTTTACTGACCAACCGCGTTTATCCCCAGGACACGGCGGAAATTTTTCAGATTCGCCGTGCCGTAGCCGATGCTTCAATGTCCGCCATGTTCGGTTTGTAAAAAATCCCAATACCTCACTCCGATATTTCTTGAAAAACTCCGGGCAAGTTATTATTATGCCGAATAAAATTAAAAATTTATTAAAGGAGTAATTCCGGACGCAAAAAAGTAAAAAAATATAAATAAGTCAATCTCCGGTTTACGCCAAATGGAAAAGGTCCATGATAATTTGTATTTTTGATATTGATCATACCCTGTACCGCGCATCAACAGTACGGAGTTTTCTTCCTTACGCGCTGCGGAAGGGCGTTTTACCCTTCCGTTTTCTTCTTGCGCTGCCGTTTTATTCTATCCTTTTTTTTATTCGCGGTGTCGGCAGCGACCTGATCGGGAAAGAATTTCGAACAATGCGGGGAATATCCCAGGAACGAATGAAAGCGGCTGCCAGGATCAGCTATATCCGGAAGATCCGGCCGGGTCTGGATCCGCGGATCCTTGAAGAGATCGAAAAACAGCGGAATACGGGCAGTAAAATACTACTGGCAAGTTCCTCCTTTTATCCGGTGATAGAACCGCTGGTCACCGATATTGCACCGGATGCTGTCATTGCGACGGATATTGATTTTGAGAACGGTTTCAGCACCGGAATAATCCGCGTATTGCCGCCTTTCCGCGAAGGGAAAAAACTGCGTGTCCTGGAATACCTTAAAGCCATGGGAACTTCCCCAATTTCCTGCATGTTTTTTACAGACCATCACGATGACCTGCCACTATTGAATATTGTAGGACGTCCCGTGGCGGTCAATCCCACCCGGCGTCTGCGGCAGATCGCAGCGAAACGGGGCTGGGAAATTTTTGATACGCAAAACAATATACATAAGAGGAATCACCATGATTGATCTGCTGATCATTATTCTGCTGAGTTATCTGATCGGTTCCTTTCCAACCGGAGTGATTGCCGGCCGGCTTTTTAAAAAAATCGATATTCGCGATTATGGAAGCGGAAATATGGGTGCAACCAACGCTTTCCGGGTCCTGGGCAGTAAAATTGGATTATTGGTTGCCCTTATCGATATGATGAAAGGTGCTCTTGTGGTTCTTTTTGTTGTGAAGATCCGGATCTTTTCCGAACCGCTACTTTCAGCATCCGGTCTGTTTATTATCGCCACCCTGGCCGTAGTGTTGGGGCATATCAAACCGCTCTTTGCCCGCTTTAAGGGCGGTAAGGGATTCGGGACCGCAGCGGGAGCTATTTTGACGGCTTATCCTCCTCTGGCACCGTTCTGCTTTTTTGTTTTTCTGCTGACGCTGGTGCTTTCGGGCAATGTCGCTTTTTCGGACGTGATCACGGCATTCTTTCTTCCTGTCCTGTATTACCTGATGAGCCGTTATGCCTGTCTCATCTACGATCCCCTGATTTTTGGGTTCTTTATTGCTTCATTTCTGCTGACATTTATCATTATAAGAAAAAAATTCTTCCAATACCTCCGCGGGGAAGCGGAACTCTTCACCGGAATTATGCTCTTCAGAAAACGAAAGGAAAATGATGAAAAAAAGTAAAAGGATCCGGGATATTGTAATTCTGCATTTGGTCTGCGCAATGACACTAACGGCGCAGGATCTGTTTGAAGCGGATATTTATCTTTTGGGAAGCAATAAGGAAGTCAAACTTTTTACCCATAAGAACAGTGAGGAAATACAAAACGGCGAGCGGGTGTGGACCCAATATTATTATCAGCCGGACGGGACGCTCTTTGCGACGGATCAGCTGATCCTGGATAGGGAAGCGAACTGGCATACGCATAAAACGGCTTTTCCTCTATTGAAGGAATTCTCCGTCATGGAGCGCAAAGGGGAAAACCTGGCTTTTTTCTATTCCCGTGACGGAAAAAGTAAGAGTAAAGACCGGAAAATCGAGCAACCCGTCGTTTTCGGACCCACACAGCAGCGTTTTCTCTATGAAAATATTGATCGTATCGCAAAGGGTGAGGAGCTGATGATCTTTACGCCGGCACCGGAATTTTTACGTCTGATCGAATTCAAGGTCAGGCGTATTGAGGGAAGTGAATACGAAAGACCGGGACACATGGTAGTCGAAATGGGGACACAGAATCCCATTATCAGTTGGTTCCTTGGGAAATCCTTTTATGTGGTTGATCTTGACAGCAAACTTATTATGGAAATCCACGGTGCTTCCATACTGAAACGTGAAGTGAAAGGAAAATGGGAGTATGTCAATGTGGATATGTATTTCCGCTATCCGGAAAAAGCTTCAGATTAAACGGGGTTCTCCGCAGGAAGGTCCTTGCCATCCAGCACTCTTTTTTATTCAGTTACCGTATTTTTTACGCTGATGCTTATCAAGATAATATTTTCTGATACGGATCGAACAGGGAGTGATCTCGACCACCTCATCCTCGGCGATGAATTCGATCGCCTGGTCCAGGGTCAGGATCCTGGGTGCATGCAGATTGACGGTAGATTCCGCTGTTGAAGCACGCATATTGGTCAGTTTCTTTTCCCTGACAATATTGACCGGTAGATCTCCCGGCACATTGCGTTCTCCCACGATCATGCCTTCATATACCTTTTCACCTACGGATACGATAAGTTCACCGCGGTCTTCCATGGCAAGACTTGCATAGGCGGTAACATTACCGGGGCGGTCGGCGACAATGGCGCCGGTCATGCGCTGGGGGATAGGACCGAACCAGGGCTCGTAGCCGTAAAAAAGGCTGTTTAGCACGCCGCGGCCTTTGGTGTCCGTTAAGAACTGGCTGCGGTATCCGATCAACCCCCGGGAGGGGATGCGGAATTCCAGATGCGCATAGCCGAAACCGTTATTGTTCATTTGCTGAAGTCGCCCCTTGCGCCGGGATAGTTTTTCCGTTACGATTCCCACATACTCTTCGGGGACTTCAATAAATATTTGTTCGACGGGTTCCTGGGTATGGCCGTCGATCGAACGGGTGATCACCTGCGGTTTGGATATCATCATTTCATAATCTTCACGCCGCATGGTCTCAATCAGGATGGCCATCTGCAATTCCCCACGCCCGCAAACCTCAAAAGCGTCCGGGCGCCCGGTTTCCCGGACCTGTATCGAGACGTTACTCAGCGTTTCCCGCATAAGCCGTTCACGCAGTTTGCGCGAGGTGAGGTATTTGCCTTCCGTTCCGGCAAAGGGACTGTTGTTAACATAAAAGAGCATGGAAATGGTCGGTTCGTCGACATGGATGCGCGGCAGTGGAACCGGATTCTCATTGGCGCATAACGAATCCCCGATACGGACATCCTCCAGGCCGGCCAGAGCAATGATATCCCCCGCTTCCACTTTTTCGACGGCAACGCGTTTCAGACCGTGAAAGGTATAAATCGCCGAGAGCTTGACATTATTGATAATGGATTTTTCCTTGCAGTGAGCGTAAAGCGTATTTGCCCGGATACTCCCGTTGATCAGCCGGCCGATCGCGATCTGCCCCACATAATTGTCGTAAGCGATATTGGTTACCAGAAAGGAAGTCGCCGCACGGTCGTTGGCTTCCGGACCGGGGATGGTCTTTAGAATGGTCTCGAAGAGCGGAGTCAGGTCAGCGGAACCGTCATTGAGTTCCCGGTGCGCGATCCCGGCTTTAGCGTTCGTATAGATGACCGGAAAGTTCAGCTGTTCCTCATTTGCTCCCAGGTCAATAAAAAGATCATAAACTGCAGAGAGTACAGTGTTGATACGGCGGTCCTTGCGGTCGATCTTATTCAGGACCAGGATCAGGGGCAGGGAACGTTCCAGCGATTTTTTCAGGACAAAACGGGTCTGCGGCAGCGGGCCTTCAGAGGCATCCACCAGCAGTAGTACGCCGTCGATCATGTTCAGGCTGCGTTCCACCTCACCGCCGAAATCGGCGTGTCCGGGCGTATCGACAATATTGATTTTCGTATGATGATATTGTATGGCGGTATTTTTCGCCGTGATCGTAATGCCGCGTTCCCGCTCCAGATCCAGAGAATCCATAATGCGGTTCTCGACCTCCTGATTGTTTCTGAAGGTTCCGCTTTGCTGCAACATACCGTCGATGAGGGTTGTTTTGCCGTGATCGACGTGTGCGATGATCGCTATATTCCGGATGATTTGTTTGCGCATAGAGTTCCCGATATTGTGACGCCGAATATAATGGCAAATTTGCCAAAGTGTATATAAAAAACGGAAAAATTAACAAAGCGTACCTTTTGGAGTCTGGTATGCTGAATATCATGTGGGTATTCTGAGCGGGTGAAGGGAATCGAACCCTCGTATTTAGCTTGGGAAGCTAATGTTCTGCCATTGAACTACACCCGCGGATGATCGTTCCGGATATCAATGATAGCGTTTGCGGACAAAGTTCCGGATCTTGCCGTAGGCGCGTTCCAGAAGTTTTTCGTCCGGCAGGAATACTATGCGCAAATGCTTGGTCCCGGGTTTCTGCCCGAATCCGCTTCCATGGACAGTAACAACGCCGGTCTCGCGAATGAGGTCTTTGACAAAATCCTCATCCTTGTCGGGAATAAAAAGAGATGGATAAGCATAAAAAGCTCCGCGCGGCGGAACACAATGGAATTCTTCCATATCATTGAGCATACTGACCGTAATATCACGGCGTTTTTTAAGGGCTGCGAGCATGCGCGGAATATGGTCCTGAGGACCTTCCAGCGCCGCCTTGACCGCATACTGTACCGGGTGGTTGGCACTGAGCCGTGCGCGAACCATTTTATTCACACCCTCGATATAATGAGCAAGCAATTCTGCGGGACCGCTGATGATTGCCCAGCCGATACGGAATCCCGGAACAACATAGGATTTTGACAAACCGTTGAAGGTCACAATGGGCACATCGTCACAAAGCGAGGCCATGGAGGTGTATTCAATCCCGTCAAGGACCAGCTTGTCATAGATCTCGTCGCTGAAGAGGATCAGGTTGTGGCGCCGGGCCAGTTCAATGATTTGCATCAGGGTTTCTTTGGGATAAATGGCACCGGTTGGATTATTGGGATTAATGACCACAATGGCACGGGTCTTTTCATTGATACGGCTTTCGATGTCTGCAATATCCAGGTTCCAGTCGTCATCTTCATTCAGGTAATAGGGATTGACCTCGGCATTGAGCTTTGCAAGCACGGAGGAATACAGGGGATAACCGGGCTGGGGCAGTAAAACATTCTGACCGGGTTCCAGCAATCCTGTCAGGCACAGTTCAATGGCCTCACTGGCTCCCTGGGTGATAAGGATATCGCGGATATTCCGGATCTTGCTGCGTTCGGCCTGACGGCGGACGGCTGCACGGGCTTCTTCAATGCCCGGTGAGGGCGAATAACCGTTGCGGTTTTCCAGCATGGCCTTATATACCGCTTCGATCATGTGCTTCGGCGGCTGAAAATCGAAAATATTGGGGTCGCCGATATTCAGAAAACACATATCCATACCGCTTGCCTTGACCTCGTTGGCAAGTCCGACAACTTCGCGAATTGCATAACGGATATTCTCTACTCGTGATGCAGGAATGATTGCTTGCATAATATCCCTTTCAAATCAAGCCGAAATTTAAGGAAACAAATAAGACCTTGTCAAGTAAATAGGGGACGCGAAACCTGACAAGATGAGAAAGAACGCAGCCATTTGAAAACATCGAACGAAAATAAAACCCCGCCGGCGGGCAGGGTTCTTGAGCGAGAGACGAGGCTCGAACTCGCGACAACCACGTTGGCAACGTGGGGCTCTACCACTGAGCTACTCTCGCATGTGAAAAAGCTGAAAATTATAAGGCAAAAAAAAATGATATGCAATAAAAAATTTGTGAATCCGGCTGATTATATGCAAATTCGGATGAATAGAAAGAAAGGAAATGCATGAAGAAGATTCTGGCGATTCTGTTGTTGTTAAGCGGGTTCCGGGCGCTGAGCGCCGAAGCGGTCGTGAGCGTTACACTGGATCCGGAGCGCAGCGGAATGCCGGCATCCGCCGGCCGGGAAATGGTTCTGGAAGTCCGTATTGCCGAAGGCTGGCACATTAACAGCGCAAAACCGCTGGACAAATACTCGATTCCTTCATCTTTGCGGCTGGATATGCCGGAAAACAGCGGATTGTCGATCGGGAACATCCGTTATCCGGAAGGCAAGATCGTAAGTACGGGCTGGGGCGGTGACCTTTCGCTGTATGAGGGTTCTTTGAAAATCACTTTTACCCTGAACACGGCTCCCGATATCCTGTCCGGCGATCATGATTTCCGCATTCTTTTTACCTATCAGGCCTGCAATGACCTGACCTGCCTGAGTCCCGAGACGGTTTTTGCAGACGGGAAGCTGCGTATTACGGAAGCAATCTCCGAAAATGCATGGAACGGCAGGGAAAATGAGGGCAGCGAAATAAGTATCCCTGCAGAAAACGTTTCCCCTGTCGCGACAGACGGGGAAGACGCGGCCGCGGAAGGACCTTTCGCAAATAAAAGCATGTTCCTGATCCTGCTGATCGTGTTTGTCATGGGACTTGCCCTGAACCTGACACCCTGCGTATATCCGCTGATCCCCATCACTATGAGTTATTTTATCGCACAGAAGGAGCGTTGTTCACCCGTGCTTCTGGCCTTTATGTACGTGCTCGGTCTTGCGCTGACCTATTCGCTGATCGGTACTCTCGCCGCATTCGGCGGAAAGATGATGGGATCCCTGCTGGCGCATCCCGCTACGCTCATATTCTTTGCCTTGCTGATGCTGGCATTGTCGCTGAGCATGTTCGGGCTGTACGAGTTCCGCCTGCCTTCCGGCCTTACCCGGGCGGGCGGCGGAAGCCGAAGCGGTGCCTTTGGAGCACTGATCATGGGCCTGACCATGGGGATCGTAGCCGCACCTTGTGTCGGACCTTTTGTTGTCAGTCTTCTGAGCTTTGTAGCGCAAACAGGAAACCTTATCACCGGTTTTTTTACCTTTTTCGTTCTGGCACTGGGATTGGGAGTCCCTTATTTGTTGCTTGGGATATTTTCCGGCAAGATCGCCCGGCTTCCGCGTTCCGGGGAATGGCTGAACGGTGTCCGTATCTTTTTTGGCCTGGCACTGATCGGAATGGCGATCTATTTTGTGCTGCCGCTGCTCCCTGAAAAGATTGCCACTCTGATACTGCCTGTCTATATGATCGCTGCGGCAGTCTATTATGCCCTGATCGACCGGTCAGGACAGGCCTTGCCGGGGTTTTTACGTATCAAGACCCTTATCGCAATGCTGGTCCTTGCGCTGGGCGTACTGATGATCAAGCCCGCGGCAACAGCAGGAGAAACGCTGTCCTGGGAAAAATATTCACCCCGGCAGCTGGAACAGGCTCTGGAAGAAGGCAGACCCGTGATCATCGATTTTTATGCGGATTGGTGCAATCCCTGCAAGGAACTGGAACATATTACTTTTGCCGATCCGGAAGTAAAGGCCCTGCTTGCGGAATTCGTACGGCTTAAAGTGGACCTAACCGTTGCAAATGCCGAAAGCGAAGCGGTACGCGGATCATTTGATATTGCCGGTGTTCCAACCCTTGTGTTCTATACAAAAAAGGGCGAGGAACGGAAAGAACTTCGCCTGACAGGTTTTGAAAAACCCGCTGATTTTGTGTTGCGGATCAAGGGTGTTCTTCAACCCTGAGTCTGTCTTTTCTCTATAGTTGTTTTTCCGGATCCGACTGCAGAAATGATAAATTCTGCAGGAATACGGGATGAAAAATTCCTCATTGTATATTCAGAAATTTATACCTACATTAAATTCTATGGCAAAAATTCAGCACAGTAAACAAAAAGTCTTTTGGCTGCTCCGGCAGCTGAATGCCGTTACGCTCTTTGCTTTTGCCGCCGTGCATATCTGGGTTGTTCTGGGCAAACTCGAACGTCCGCTTTTATACGAAGATATCCGTTCTTTGCTGTCGAACTGGACCTGGATGCTCTTTTATGCCTTTTTGATCTTCCTGGTCATCAGTCATGCTGTTATGGAACTATGGCGTGCTTTGACTGACCGGAATCCTCCGGGAAGCTATAAACGCATACTGCGGATAGTACTGCTGGCGCTGGGCGGTTTTTTACTGTTGCTCAGCGAGTGGAATCTGATACTTCTGGGACGCTAGATGAAAAAGACGAACGCGATCAAACATTACCGGATGAATTTCCGGTTGGGCATGTTCGCCTACCTGATGCACCGTATCACCGGACTGATGCTGCTGGTATTCGGTGTATTGTATTTACTTTCACTCAGCGCCATTCAATTCGGTTCCCTGGCCTTTGACCGTCTGATGATCTTTTATGATCTTCCTCTGGTCAGGGTGATCGTTTCCATCTTTATTCTGGCACTCTGGTGGTATATGCTGAGCGGGATGCGGCTTTTTGTGATCAGTCTTTTCAATGCCGACCGCATCCAGCAGGTGTTGACGGTCATTCAGATGATTTTATTCGCCGTCGGCACGGCCCTGTATTTTATTTACGGATTCAACGGATAGTCCCATGAAGGAATTTGATCTCATCATTGTGGGTGCCGGTGCCGCAGGTTTGCGCGCAGCCATCACCGCTGTTAGGAAGAATCTGCGTGTAGCCGTGATCAGCAAGGTACATCCGCTGCGCTCACAAAGCGTTGTGGCCTCCGGCGGACTGAATGCCGTTGTGGAGAACCGTAACGGTAAGAACGGAGAGACGGCAGGGGACAGGGATTCCATTCAGACGCACATGAAGGACACCCTGGATTGCGGATACGGATTCTCAGACATACCGGCTTTGGAAACGCTGGTTCGCAGAGCGCCTTCCGTGATCAAGGATCTCGAACGCTGGGGTTGTCTTTTTACAATGGAATCCAACGGAAGCTATGCCCTGCGACGCATGGGGGCGTCTTCTTTTCCGCGGACCTTCTTTGCTGCGGATAAAACCGGACTTGCCCTGATGCATACTTTATTTGAACAATGTATCCGCCTGCGGCAGAACAAAGATGTGCAGCTGCGATTTTTTGAGGAATGGCTGGTTCTGAAGCTGCTGGTGCTGAACAATACGGTTTATGGTGTTATTGCCATGGATATTATCAGCGGAAATATCGAACTGCTGAGTGCAAAATCGGTCATTTGGGCCAGCGGCGGTTTCGGGCGGATATACGGGCGAAGTTCCAATGCCACGATCAACAGCGGCTGGGGGCTTGCCGTTCCCTATTACGCCGGTCTTCCGCTTAAAGATATGGAATTCGTGCAGTTTCATCCTACGCAGCTTTCGGGTTCACACATCCTGATCAGCGAAGCGGCACGCAGTGAAGGCGCGCTGCTTTTAAATCGCAAAGGCGAACGCTTTCTTTCCTCGTACGACGATACGAAAGAAGCGATGGAACTCTCCCCGCGCGACCGCATCAGCCGGAATATCCGCCGTGAGATCCTGGCGGGGCGGGCGGTGGATGCCAGTTGCGTACATCTGGACCTTCGCCATATCGGTGCAAAGAAAATCCAGGAACGCCTGCCGGGGATTCGTAATCTGTGCAAAACCTTTGCCGGACTGGATCCTTTGCGTTATCCCATACCGGTCACACCCGGTCAGCATTATATGATTGGCGGCATTGATACCAACGAAAGGGCGGAAACGGCGGTCAAGGGATTCTATGCTGCCGGGGAATGTGCCAATACCGGCGTTCACGGCGCCAACCGCATGGGAGGCAACTCGCTGCTGGAAGCACTTGTCTTTGGTGAGATCGCGGCGGAAAGTGCAGCCTCTTATATCCGGAAAAAGCACATTAAAACACCCGGGAATACCTATTATATCAATGTCTTTACGGAAGAAAAAAAACGGATTGAAAACTTGCTTAAACAAAAAGGGAACGTATCCATTGCGGACATCCGGGAAAAACTGCAGCGTACCATGGATGAAAAAGCGGGTATTTACCGCGATGGCATGGGACTTGTCGAAGCCTCAAGGACACTTTGGGAGCTGAATAATATGTATAAGGCGGACCTAAAGCTTGATGGCAGGGAAACCCGCGTGAATTATTCACTGATCAACGCCATTGAACTGAAAGGGAGCCTGGATATTGCGGATGCCGTCATTCAAGCCGCATTAAAGCGAAACGAAAGCATCGGGGTGCATTTCCGGAATGATTTTCCCAATTTTGGCGGACGTCCCCGGCATTCCCTGCTTTCTCTGTGGAAAGGAAAGATCCGTATACGTTTCGTTCCTGTCAACACGAATGAAGTTCCCGGGATCAAAGGATTATGGTCACGTTTATGAAAGATACCGTAAACATATCGGTGTTTCGTTTTGATCCGCTGTCGGACAAGGAAGCCAGATTCGACAATTACACGATTCCCGCGCGCGGTTTAAGAACGGTGATGGATGCGCTGATGTATGTCCGGGATCATAAGGACGGGACCTTGGCCTTCCGTTCTTCTTGCCGCCAGGGACGCTGTGGCTCTTGTGCGGTCCATTTTAACGGCCGTTACGGACTGGCCTGTGAAATGCCGCTTTCAGAGGGGAAAAACCAGGTTCGTCCGCTGGCGCAATTGCCGGTTATAAAGGACTTGGTCGTGGATATGGAGCGCTTCTGGGAAAAATATGAAGCGGTAAAGCCCTATCTGGTCCGAAGTTCCAACGATGCGGTCCTGAGTCTACGAAAACGTCTTGAAATGGATAAGCTGTTTGATTGCATTCTTTGCGGAGCTTGTTTTTCGGCCTGTCTGATGACCGGAAAAAATCCCGACTTCCACGGCCCGGCGGCTTATGCGATTCTGAACCGTTTTTTGCTTGACGACCGTGATGCGCTTCGGGAACAGCGGCTTGCTCTGGTCAAAGGCGAGAACGGTGTTTTCCGCTGCCATCAGATGTTCAATTGTAATGAAGCCTGCCCCAAAAAGATCTATCCGTCTGAAAATATATTGGAAATCATCAAGATCATTGATTAAATTTTTACGGTATAACAAATAAGAAACGGAGTGTGTCGCTTGGAGAAAAGCATCAGTCGTCAAATCGCGGAATTTGCGGTAGCCTTACGTTATGAAGATCTCCCCGAAAATGTACGGTATGAAATAAAACGCTATTTGTATGATTCTTTCGGCTGTGCCCTGGGCAGCATGCACACCCGCGATGTGAACGCCATTCATGATATTTATTCGGAAATGGGCGGCAGGGAAGAAGCTACGGTCATTGGTTTCAGGACCAGAATGCCTGCCGTGAACGCCGCATTTGTCAATGCCCTGATGATCCGTTCCCTGGATTTCAACGATATATACTGGAAGCAGGACCCCTCGCATCCTTCGGATATCATTCCGGCCGCACTGGCAATGGGTGAGCGTGTCGGAGCTTCGATGAAGACGGTGATGACCGCTATCGTGCTGGCATATGAATTTGAACAGCGCATGTGCGAATTTGCCAGGCCGGGTGTCCGGGAGCGAAAATGGCATCATGCAACGCTTACGCAGTTCGTATCGCCGCTGGTAGCCGGGAAAGTCCTGGGACTGAATGCGGATCAAATGGTCAATGCCGTCGGGATCAGCGCCTGCCATAATCATACCATCGGCTGTCCGACAGCCGGCAAATTGACCATGATGAAGAACACCGTAGATCCCATGGCCACGCAGTCCGGCGTGCTGGCTGCATTGATGGCGCAAAAAGGCTATACCGGGACCGAAGCCATTTTTGAGGGCAAAGAAGGATTGATGGATGTTTTTGGACCCGACTGGGATACCGGCGCATTGCTGGGGGATCTGGGGAAATCCTTTAAGATCCTGGAATGCTCCATGAAAGCATTCCCGACGGAAGCGCTGACACATACCCATATTTCCGCCGCCATCAAGATCGTCAGTGAAAATGATATTGACTACCGTGATATTGCATCCGTCACGATCACAACTATTGCCCGTGCCTGCGATATTCTTTTTGATCCGCATAAGTACCGTCCGGATTCACGCGAAACCGCCGATCATAGTTTACCCTATTGCATTGCCTGTGCGCTGGTGGACCGTAAGGTTACGACCCAAAGTTTCGACGATGAAAGGATCTATGATCCCCGGATCCGGGAAGTGATTGACAAGATCCATGGTGAGGCTTCGGAAGAATTTGAGAAAATGTTTCCCGCAAAACAGCCTTCGCGGGTCCGTATCCGGCTGAAAAACGGAAAAGAGTACAGCGTTTATCTGGAATATCCCAAGGGCGATCCCCGCGAACCCATGACGGAAGCGGACCTGGATGCTAAGGTCTCAGCGCTTTGCGCAGATCGCTATGACGCGAACAAATTGAAGGATATTCTTTTCCGCTGTGACACTATGAGCACAAGGGAAATGATGGAAAAACTGTAAGTTTTTATAAGTGATAAAGTAATTGACAAGTTTAAGATTGTTTATTAGTTTACAACAACATCAAATATTTTGTTGCTGTAAGGCGTAATTCAAGGAGATGATGATGCGTTTTAAGATAGTATCCCTGTTTCTGATCGCAGGAATCGGCTTGACCTTGTCGGCACAGGACATTAAAAGCCGTTCGGAATTTTTTAAGGAATTTTACGGGACCTATCTTAAGCCGCTGGATATTGAAGTCGATGTGTCCGCCGATACCGTCAGCGGAACGGCTGTAGATCTCGGATCTGTGATAAAACAGTATGAACGTAATTATAATATTGATATTCCTCCTGCCGACGAAGCGGGCTTCAAGACTCCCGAAGATGTCACTGCCTGGGTGAAGCGCTATCAGGATGCGCAGACGGCAGAAACACCGGCGCCCGTGAAAGCGGTGAAGGCAGCGACTCCGGCAAAAAAACGGCCTTCCTGGCGCATGAAACTATATGGATCCTTCGGTACCGTGGAAACCGGGGGAGTGACCGGGGGCGTGACCGGCGGCGGCCATTTTGACGGGAATCTATTTGGTGCTGCGGCTTTTCAGCGTTTCAAAGAAATGTACACCTGGGAGGCGGGTTTTGCCTTTCATCCCTATGGCTGGAACGGAAAAGCCGGACGCAGTCATCGCTCCTGGGGCTTGTCTTATGATTTTGCGCAATTCAGCCATATTGGAGCTGACAGCGTGTATGTAGGTCACGAAAACGATACAACGGCGACCCGCTGGGGTATTAGCCTGAACTTTCAGCAGGATCTTACCGGGAGAAAAAAAGACCGTCCCAAAGTCGGTTTTTATTTGATGGAAAGTCTGCGTTTTGGTGTACACAGCTACCAATATGTCGATCCCGTCCTCAGGGATAATAATCACTTGTCCTTCGGGATCGGCCTTGCACAGGGGATGTACTTTTATATCTTTGATCTGAAATTCTACCAGAATGTCGCCTACAGTCCGGACATTATCCGCCTCCTGCCCTCCGATTATCCGCTGCTGCGCTCCCTGGACATGGAAGTGGGGTTGCGATTGGGCGTAGCATTGAAATTTTAGAAATGTTAAACTGTTAATACATTTATTTTTCTGACTTCTTTAAAATGCATTGACATTCTAAAAAACGCTATGTATATTTTTAGAAACGGGAAAAGCACAAAAAATAAATGGAGGAGTTAAAAAATGAAACGTATCGCTATTGCTCTATTAGTGATCTGCATGGCAACATTTGCGATTGCTCAGGAAGGCTTTGGACTGAAAGCCTTCGTCGCCGGCGGTTTCGCCGAACCCGGGCTTCTGGGAACATCTGCACTGGCCTATTATCACAACACTCAGGGACACGGTTTTGACGTGAAACTCGGCGCCCGCAAACCTTTGGCGGATTTCTTCGAGATGCCGTCCTATCTGCCCATCACCGCTCAGGTAGCTCTGGGCTATCAGCATAATGCGGCAAAGGGTCTTCTCAGCGAAGCCCTGAATGCCGTTACCCTGAATATTGACGCACTCTATAATCTGAATGAGGTTCTCCCCATTCCCTACGTTGGCGTGAATCCTTTCCTGGGTATCAAATATGACGCACAGATGTACAACAGTACACTCGAAAGCTATACCGCCCATCTTCTGGGATTGCAGCTGGGTGTCATGGCCTGCTACGACCTGAGTGACCTGCTCGTTGAAGGTTTGGGTGTTGAACTCGTTCTGGCACAGACCTTTGACTTTGATGTCAGCGGCACCTTTGTCGGCCGCGGCGGCAATGTCGCAACCGGCGTTGCTTACGTCAATCTCGGTGTTTCCTACGCATTCGAATTCTAATTAAAGCGCATTTGAAAAGCCGATAATATATAAGCCCTGTCCGGGACAGGGCTTTTTTATATCTCCTGAAATTTGTTTAATTTGTGCGATATTCATTGTATATTTGTCCCTGCTTGAAATAAACGGAAAGGAATATACATGAATCCCTTTATCTTTCGCGAATACGATATCCGGGGAGTGGTAGAAAAGGATTTTAAGGACGATGTTGTCATCAACCTGGGAAAAGGTTTCGGTACCTGGCTGAAACGCCGCGGCGCTTCCGTCATGGGACTTAGCGGTGATGTGCGCTCGACGACCCCGCAGCTGAAACAGCTCTTTGCCCAAGGTGCCATGTCCGCCGGTATTGACGTGGTAGATTTTGGTATTATCCCTACTCCGCTGAACTATTACAGCCAGTTTGTCCGCGATATCGATGCGGCCGTACAGATTACCGGGAGCCATAATCCTCCCGAATTTAACGGATTCAAACTTTCCTACGCCCGCATGGCTTTCTTTGGCACGCAGATCCAGGAGATCCGCGAACTGATCCAAAAGAATGATTTTGAATGCGGCAGCGGAAAGTTTCGCGAAGATGCAAGTATCAGCGAGGCCTATCTGCAGGAACTCTGGTCCAAGATCCGGATCGAACGCCCGCTGAAGGTCGTGGTGGATTCCGGGAATGCGGCCGGCGGACTGGTTGCACCGGAATTGTTCGGAGCGATGAAAAATATTGAACTGACGGAGCTTTTCAGTGAGATTGACAGTACCTTTCCCAATCATCATCCGGACCCTACCGTTGAGAAGAACCTGGAAGCCCTGATCGCTCTGATGAAGACCGGCAACTACGATGCGGGTATTGCCTATGACGGCGATGCCGACCGCGTGGGCGTTGTAGACAACAAAGGGCGCATCATCTGGGCCGATCAACTGATGGCGCTATTCCTGCCGGAAGTGATCAAAAAGCCGGGAACCCCGATCGTCTTTGATGTCAAATGCAGTCAGGTCCTTGAGGATGCCGTGATCAAAAACGGCGGAAAACCTATAATGTGGAAAACCGGCCACAGCCTCCTCAAACAAAAAATGCACGAGCTTGGCGGCCCCTTCGGCGGCGAAATGAGCGGCCATATCTTTTTTGCCGATGACTACTACGGTTACGATGATGCCATCTATGTTTCCGCACGCCTGCTGCAAATGATTTCCCGCGCACCCAAAAAGCTCAGCGATTACCTTGACGAACTTCCCAAATTTGTATCGACACCCGAAATACGGCTACTGGCAGAATCGGATCCGGTCAAGTTTGAGATTGCCGAAAAAGCCTTTGACTACTTCTCGAAACATTATGACTGCATAACCGTGGACGGCGTGCGGGTGCGCTTTGGAGACGGATGGGGACTGGTGCGGGCTTCCAACACCCAGCCGGTGATCGTTACACGCTTTGAAGCCAACAACCGTAAAGCCCTTGAACGCATTAGAAAGCTGGTCATGGACAAGCTTTCCGAATTCGGCAAGCTTCATGAAGAGTCATAAATCCCGTGGATTTTAAAACCTTTTATTCGGATTACCGGTGTTGGTTCGGTAAAAAACTGGCAAACAGGATCGTACCTGAGCCTCCCGCTTTCCTATATGAACCGCTGTCCTATGTGCTGCGTTACCCCGGAAAGCAGTTGCGCCCGGCCATTCTGGCCGCTTCGGCGGAAGTATTTGGCCAAAAGTCTCACAGTAATTCCTTTCCGGCTGCAGCCTGCATGGAAATGATCCATAATTTTACTCTGATCCATGACGATATCATGGACGCCGATCTCCTGCGCCATGGTATGAAAACAGTTCATGCCAAATGGGATATCAATCATGCCATCCTTTCGGGGGACGGCCTTTTTGCACTGGCGCTTGTTGAACTGGAAGCGTACCGCGGGGACCCGGAATTGTACAGCACATTGCTGCCGCTGATCCTGCATGCTGTGGTCCGCGTCTGTGAAGGCCAGGCAAGGGATATGGAGTTTGAAACCCGCGATGAGGTTAGCTGTGACGAATATCTAAAAATGGTTACGGAAAAGACAGCCTGCCTGCTTGCCATTTCGGGGAAAGCGGGTGTTCTGATCGGGGGCGGCAAAGCGGATGAGGCAGATCTGGTTGAACAGGTGCTTCTGAAGACCGGTGTGCTTTTTCAGATCCAGGACGACCTATTGGAACTGACTTCCAGTAGCGCCCGGATGGGCAAGAGTCTGGGCAGCGATCTGGTCAAGGGTAAAAAAACCTTTCCCTATCTTTTTGCCAGACAGGAACTTCCGCCGGAAGCCTGGGAAAAATTTTTACGTTACAGCAGCGAAGCGCTCGTTCATACACAGGGGACCGAACCTGTACGGGCATTGCTGGAGTCGTATTTTATCTTTGATAAAATTCAGGATATGATTAAATTGTACAATGACGAAATTCAGGATCTGATCGGCCGTCTGCCGCTTGAAACGCAGGAATTGTACAGGACAATGCTTTTATTTATTATGCATAGGGAAAAATAATGATCGTCAGGGAAGTAACCATTCTGAATAAACAAGGATTGCATGCACGGCCTGCAACGGCGCTGGTTAATACGGCGTCGACCTTCAAGTCGGATATTTTTATCAGCCGCGAAGATAAAAAAGTCAATGGAAAATCCATTCTGGGATTACTGGTCCTTGCTGCCGAACATGGTGCAAAACTGACCATTGAGGCCGCCGGGCCGGATGAAAATGAAGCGGTAAATGCGCTGATCGCTTTGGTCGAAGACCACTTTGGAATGGGAAAGAACAGTTGATCGATGATGCCTGCCAAAGAAAACATCCGTGGACTTAGCGGTATTTCCGCTTCACCGGGTATCGCTTTCGGTGAAGCATACATACGCAAACAGGATTCCGATACGAACATTGCCCGTACGATTATCCCCGTCGACAAGATCGAAGACGAGATCAAAAAACTAAAAAAAGCGCAGGATCTGGTCGCGGAAGAGCTGGAGATACTCCGCAAAAAGGTCGCTGCATATCTGGGTCCCTCCTACAGTGATATTATTTTGGCACAACTTACCATCCTCCGGGATGCGGAGATCCTTCGGGAAGTGCGTGCCTATATGAAAGAACACCATGTAAACGCCGCTTTTGCATACCGGCTGATTGTCAATCAGTATCTGGATATCCTCGAGGAGCAATCTTCGGAATATTTCAAAGAGCGTGTTGCCGACATCCGGGACATCAAGCGCCGCGTTCTGCGTGCGTTAATCACAAAAAAATCCATGCTGAATACACTGCGGATGGAAAAACCGGTGATCTTTATCGCCAGGGAACTGAGTCCTACCGATATCATGATGCTGGTTTCCGAGAATGTGCGTGGATTTATCACGGAATTCGGCGGACGTACCTCCCATGTGGCAATTATGGCAAGGACGCTGAAAGTGCCGATGCTGATCGGCGTTGAAGACCTGAATACGCAGATTCAAACCGGAGACGAACTGATCCTGGATGCCGGCAGGGAAAAGGTTTGGATCCGTCCGGATGCGGAATTGCGGGAACATTACCAACGTGAATTACGCCTGTTGCAGGAGCAGGACCGCCATTTTCGCGAGTTAAGCAATCAAAAGGCTGTCACGCGCGATGCTTACCATCTGCGTTTGTCCGCAAATATCAGCCTGCCCATCGAAGTCAAAGATGTGCTCAAATACGGCGCAGAAGGCATTGGACTCTACCGCACCGAATATCTGTATATGATGAAACACCAGCTTCCGGAAGAAGAAGAACTTTTCCGGGAATACCGCCACGTCATGAAATCGGTTTCCGGGCTTCCGGTGATCATGCGTACTCTGGATTTTGGCGGCGATAAAATGTCGGCGTTGGAAAACCGCGATATTCACTGTGAGGAAAATCCTTTTATGGGTTATCGGGCGATCCGGATCTGCCTGGATAAGCCGCAAGTATTTCATACCCAGCTTCGGGCAATACTGCGCAGCTCCGTATACGGAAAACTCTCCCTGATGCTCCCGATGATCACACATGTCGAACAGCTTGAAGAAAGCCTGGAGCATATCCGAAGCGTGAAGGATGCATTGGAAAGGGAAGGTATTCCCTTTGATCCGCAGGTCCCGGTCGGGATGATGATTGAGACGCCTTCGGCGGTGATGAATATCCGGACCCTTGCAGAAAAGGTGGATTTTTTCTCCATCGGTACCAATGATCTCACACAATATGTACTCGCCGTTGACCGCGGAAATGAACGGGTAAACAAGATCTATGACCACTATGATCCTGCGGTCATCCGTATGATCCGCATTGTAACCGATGCCGCCCGAAAACAGCAGATCCCGGTGTATATCTGCGGTGAAATGGCTTCCGAACCGGCGGCTGTGCTGCTCTTCCTTGCTCTGGGTGTGGACGGTATCAGTGTGGCGACACGCTATATCGGCGCAATCCGGGAATTTGTCATGCAGTGCGACCGGAGCGAGCTGCTTAAGATCCTGGATCCCCTTCTGGCAATGAATACGCGACGGGAGATCACGGAATACCTGGATTCACAGGTTAAAAAGATCCTTCAGCAATAAATGAAATGATTTAAAAAACCTCGTATATGCGCCGGCATCTTCCTTGTTGTTGTTTTGATTATTGTAGCGTAAATAAAACAACGTTTGATCGCGTTATTGTTCAGCCGGTCACATGTCCGATCAGATAGATGGCTGCAAAGGCACAGCCGGTACCGAAAGCAGCGCCGCCCAGAATATCACTGGGGTAATGGACCCCGAGATAGATACGGGAAATACCCACCAGCAGGGCAAAGAGATAAAGGAAAGGCATGATAAAAGGGAGAAAGTGCCCGATGACCAGCGCCATCATGAAAGCTGCAGAGGTATGTCCGGAAGGAAAACTGAATTCGTCGATCGGCAAGACCATATTATCTATATCGTCATGTGCATTGAAGGGACGGATTCTGCGAATACTATGTTTCAATAAATGATAAAGCGGCATTTCAATTGTAAAAGCGGCCAAAAAAACATAAAAGGCCGGCCGGAAAGCTTCCGTTCGCGAAAAGTACATGTAAACCAGGAATAAAAAATAGAAATATCCGTCAGCCAGAAACGAAACGATCCGGAAAAAGACCGGAAGAAAGCTGTCCCGGCGAAAATTGAAAATTACCCGGAAAAGCTGAAGGTCATATTGTGATACATAAGCTTTGATCATATTTGTCTCAAGGGAACGAAACGGACATCCGTAATGACCTTTCCTTTCCATTCTCCTATAATTTGTTCGTATAATACTAACAATTGATCGAATTTACCAACAGGTAAAATCAGTTTTCCCGTGGGTTTCAGCTGAGTCAGGAGCTCTTCCGGCAATGCTTCGGGTGCAGCGGAAAGCAAAATGGCATCGTAGGGCGCGGCAGCGGGATAGCCCTTGTAGCCGTCCCCACAAATTACACTGACATTATCGATCTGCAGTTCTTTGAGAATGTTCTTGCTGCGCTGAACGAGTTCTTTTTCCAGTTCGATACCGTAGACACGTTTTGTCAGGAGCGATAAAAGCGCTAGGACATACCCGCAGCCCGATCCGATCTCGAGAACCTTTGCATTCGCGTTCAGTTGCAGATGCTCCAGCATCAGGGCAATGACGTAGGGTTGAGAAATGGTCTGTCCGCGCCCGATAGGCAGAGCCTGGTCGCGGTAGGCTTTTTCCAGTTCGGTTTCGGGGACGAAAGAATGGCGCGGGACCGTTAAAAATGCGTTCAGAATACGACGGTCGCGGATGCCGTAGCTCCGTAACAAGCTGACCATTTTTTCACGTTTCGAATATTTGCCGAAAGCGGCATAACGGGATGTATTGATAGGTTTCATGCAAAAAAAATAGGGAGGAGCCTTTGTCTTTTTAAGATTTGTTATTTTGCGGTTTACGGGCAGGGCTTTTCTTCTGATAGGTTTTTTCAACCCGTATGATATGTCCCTTATGCATAACCAGCGTGATGTCGATTACGCGGTAACGCAGCAGAGACTGTGCCTGAGCCAAAACCAGGGTGCGGTTATCCTGCTTGACGCTTTTCTTAAGATCAGCAAGGAATTTCCTGACAAAATGTTCGTCCATGGATTCAAAAGCGGGATCGTCAATAATGACAAGCCGGCTGTCCCGTAAAAAGACGGTCAGGAGTTCGATCTTTTTTCGGGTTACAGATGAAAGATCTTTCATCTTAACATTGGCAATCTCCTGCAAGCCATAGCTTTCAAGGAGTCCCATAACGCTGCGGTATGCCGTTGCGGAAGATAATTGTTTTGTGCGGATGGCCGCATTTAAGGTGGCCACCGGAGTTTGCTTGTAAATACGTGTATCCTGACGGATATAGATTGTCGCATTTTTTACAAATTTTCCGGAGTATTGTTTTTTACTGCCGGACTTCCCTTCAAAATAAATATTTCCTTCGTCAATTTTCCGTTCGTGTGCGAAAATATCAAGCAAGGTGCTTTTGCCGGAACCGTTGGGACCCTGAATCTGGTAGACGATCCCGGGAAACAGGGTTGCCGTAAAAATTTCGAGATTCCGGCCGGCCTTTTTGATCTTGACATTTTCGAGTTGCATTAGTGGAGTTTGTTCACTCATTTCATTTAACCTTTCGACGTTTGCTCCTCCCCGTTTTTCAAAAAGCAACGAAACATACGCATATTTTACGTAAATCAAAAAAGTTTTTTCTGAATGTCCGTTCCGGAAAACGCGGGAATGATACGCAGCGGAAACCAAAGAATAATTGAGAATGAATCTCAATTATTCTTGTGCACGGTCAAAAAATATTGTAAAATAACACATGATGATGCAGAATTCCCAAATATCGCCAATCCCGCTCAATGAGGGCGAAGTAGGGCGTTGCTACCGTGTCATGAACGTTAATGCCACCGGTGTGATCCGTCAGCGCATGCTGGATATGGGACTTGTGCCGGGAGTCTGTCTGACCGTCATGCGCTTTGCGCCGCTCGGCGATCCGATCGAGATCCGTATAAACCGCTTCTTCATGAGTCTGCGCAGGGAAGAAGCCCGTTTTGTTTTGGTATTACCTGTCGGTAGCTGCCCGCGTCCGCGTCATGGGCGATTCCGCCGGTTTTTTCATGGGGGATCCTTCGGTGGCCGGCGATAAAGAAATCTTCATTGCGCTTGCCGGAAATCCCAATTCCGGAAAGACCTCTATTTTCAATATTCTTGCGGGAGCGAATCAGAAGGTCGGTAATTTCAGCGGGGTTACCGTAGAAAAGATCGAAGGGACCTTCAAGCACCGCGGTTATACGGTCAGGCTTGTTGACCTTCCCGGTACCTACAGCCTTTCGCCCTACAGCCCCGAAGAGAAGGTTGCCAGAGATTTTATCCTTTTTCAGAAGCCGGATATGGTGGTAAACATCGTGGATGCCACCAATCTTGAACGGAATCTGGTGCTTACCACGCAATTGATGGATCTGGAAGTTGAACTTCTGATCGTATTCAACATGATTGATGAGGTTGAAAAACAAGGTACCCGGGTCGATTACACACAATTCGAGAAACTTTTTGGCGCGCATGTAATCCCGGTTTCGGCGATGACCCGTTTCGGTATCAGCGAATTGCTCGACCACATCGTGGATATAAAATCCGGCAACATTGAGACGCTGAAATATAAACATCAGTACAGCGATAAGATTGAAGATGAAATCCGGGCGTTGAGTGAGATCATTCGAGACCGGGTTGTATGGAAACATTTGCCGACGCGCTGGCTGGCGATCAAACTGATCGAGCACGATCCGGATATTATTTCCATGTTCAGACCATTTCCCTGCTGGGCTTCGGTAGAAAACGTTCTTGAATCGCTTCGTGAAAAAATACGGCGTTTCGAGAACAAGGAACCGGATGTATTCCTGGCGGAAGAACGGATGGCCTTTATCCGCGGTGCCATCCGCGAGACGGTCAAAAACGAGGAAGAAGAGCGGGAGACTCCCACAGAAAAGATCGATAACATCCTTTTACACCGGTTTTGGGGACTGCCGATCTTTTTGCTGATCATGTATGCGATTTTTCAGTTCACATTCCGGCTGGGAGAATACCCCATGCAGTGGATTGACCGCTTTTTCCAGTTCGCGACCCGCTCCCTGGATGTTTTGATCCCCGCATCCATGCTGAAATCCATTTTTCTTGACGGGATCATTGCCGGAGTAGGGGGCGTCCTGGTTTTTCTGCCCAATATACTGATACTGTTCTTATGCATTTCCCTGCTGGAGGCAACGGGCTACATGGCCCGGGTTGCCTTTGTGATGGACAAATTGATGCACCGCCTCGGTTTGCACGGGAAATCCTTTATTCCGATGATCACCGGTTTCGGCTGTACCGTGCCCGCACTGATGGCGGCGCGTACACTGCGCAATCGCGGTGACCGCATCACCACGATGATGGTCGTACCCTTCTTTAGCTGCGGTGCAAAACTGCCCTTGTATACGGTTGTAATTTCCGCTTTTTTTGCTCCTTCCATGGCGGGAAATGTACTGTTCGGGATCTATCTTTTCGGTGTTATTATCGGTCTGATCAGTGCAAGACTGCTGAAATCTACGGCTTTTAAAGACGAATCCGAGCCCTTTGTTATGGAATTGCCGCCATACCGGAAACCCTCGGCCCGCAGTATGCTCAGTCAGACCTGGGTCCGTGCCTATCTGTATCTGAAAAAGGCGGGGACGGTTATTTTGCTGGCCAGTGTCATCATCTGGTTCGCAGGCAGTTATCCGAAAAATGCGGAAGTACATAAACGCCATGAAACTCTGCGCCAAAGTCCGGGAGCCGATATCGCCCTTTTGCAGCGTCAGGAGAAAGCCGAACAGCTTCCTCACAGCGTTGCGGGAAAGATCGGGAAATTCTTCGAGCCGATCTCCCGGCCCCTGGGATTTGACTGGCGGTTGAATATTGCGCTGATCAACGGTCTGGCGGCAAAAGAGATCGTTGTATCCACTATGGGGACCATCTACGCGCTCGGTGATACAGAAAGCGACTCCAGGACGCTTGCGGAATCCCTGCGCAGCGATCCGGCCTATTCTACGGCAACCGGTTTATCTTTTATGATTTTCGTCCTGCTGTATGTCCCCTGCATTGCTTCCGTCGCCGTATTCTTCCGGGAAAGCAGCTCCAAAAAATGGACTTTTCTTTTTGTCCTTTATACCCTCAGCGTTGCCTGGATAGCTTCCCTGGCGGTCTATCAACTTAGCTCCCTTCTGGGATTATGAAAAAGGAGTCCTGCAATGTACAGTTCTCCCGAATACCGCGAATTCCGGGATTATCTGCATGCGAACGGAATGAATGTCACACCCGAACGCATGGAGGTCCTTTCGCTGGTTCTCAAGCAAAAAGGCCATTTCCGGATTGAAGATCTGATCCGGAACAGCGCAAGGAGGAAAAAAAGCATTTCCCGTGCGACCATCTACCGTTCGCTCAAGGCAATCGAACAGGCTGGCCTTATCAAATCCATTCGAAGTATTCATGATGAGAAGATCTTTGAGATCGTCAAAGGCCATCATGATCACATGATCTGCGAACTCTGCGGGGCAATTATTGAATTTTATGATCTTGACCTGGAGTCCCTGCAGGATAAGATATGCGATTCGCAGGATTTTCTGCCGTCCCGGCATGTGATGAAGATTTTCGGTACCTGTTCTATTTGTCGAAATAAGAAGGATTGATCCTATTACAGCAATATAAATCGCCTTAGGTCTTAGGACCCGGAATTCAAAAAATATTTTATTCTTATAAATTACAGCCGTACAGGCCGGGGTCTGCCCGGACTTTTCAACTGCCGTTTGATCGGATGCTCCCGGCGTTTATCGGTATCCTTACCATTCTCATAAACCGGCATGCTTTCCAAATTATCATCGGCATCGCTGAAAGCCAGGGAATCCCCGGCAAGAAAGGCCTGATAATTGGCAATATTGGTTTCAATGGCGGCGATACGTCGACGGCTTTCGCGTGCAAATGTCGTTTCGGGATAAAGATCCCCGACAAGATGGTAATAATGCAGCGTACTGTCTTTGGTATCCGTTTCCCTGCTCAGTTCCTCGTCATAGATCCAGGCGATCGTATAGGTAATGAAAGCTGCGCTTTTTGGATCCATTTCCGGGTCATGCAGCATCTTTTTGAATACATGCAAGGCTTCCCGGAAATCCCCGGAATCCATATACTGTTCTTCAATCTGCAAAACCTTTTGCTGATTTTCGTAATATCGCAGGGAATCGCGAGGAATACGGTTGAGGATTATATCGGTAAACTCCGATTCGGGGTACTGTTCCGAAATCTGCAGCCTGATAGAATCCGCGCGGGCTTTATTTCCGAATTCATGTTCCCATACATAGGCCTGGGAATACAAAGCCTGGGGAATAACGGGTATAAAAGTGAATTTATCACTGATGGTCCGGTAGATCTGCATAGCCGTATCGGGAAATTCGAGTTCGAACAAAAACAAGCCCGCTGCATTCAGGAGCGCATCGGTGTAATTCAGTGCAGAAGACTCGAATTCCTTTTTCCGGATTGCGTAGGCATTCATACTGTTTGCGGCACGGATTAGGGAATCGGCCCGTGTACTGTCCGCAAAGAGCGTATCCTGTAAAGTACGTTCTTTTTTTTGGATCTCGATCAACGTGGAATCGCTAAGCAACCGGTAATACGCATCCGGGCGATCCAGGAACCGGGGAAAGGCACTTGCATAATTCTTGATATCGGTGCTGATCTTTTTTAACTGGGTAAGGTTCACAATGTATCGATTTGCCAGTTCGCCTTCTTCGGCCTGGCGCCGTTTGGTCTGGGCGCGTTTAAAATATTGATCGGAAGAATCCAGATTTGTCTCGGCGTAGATATAATATTGTCCCAGCCGGTATGCGGCACGTGCCCATGCATTGGATTCCCGGCTGTTGCGGTACAAGTTTTCGGGGTCTTTGACGATGTATTTCAGCTTTTCAATCGCTTCTTCACGCTGTTCGCGATTCAGCAGAATAAGCGCTTCTTCAAAACGGATGTCACCCCAGTAGTGAGCGATGCGGGCATCCTTCAGGGATTCTTTGATATACTCATCCGCTTTATCAAGATCGCCTTGCAGGCGGTGGGCGCGGATGTAGGCAAGCTGGACCCGCGCGCGCTGTTCATCAAAACGGATATTTCGGGCGGCGCGGTCGGCATATTGCAAAGCCTCCCGGTATTGCCTGTTCTCAATCAGGATCGTGGCTGCCTGAAGGTAATTGTTGCAGCGAACATCTTTTTGCGAAGCCTGGTCTCCCGCCTGAATAAAAGCCTGCAAGGCTTTTACGGAATCTTTTTCCTGCAGGGCAAGGTTAGCCATCAGGCTGTAGGCATCGCTGAAGTAAGCCCGGTTCCCGGAATTTTCAAGGAACTGGTTGAGCAGATCATAAGCCAGGGTTTTCCGCCCCATTTCAAAGTAACACTTGGAAATCCAAAGTTTCGCCTCATAGTAATAACGGCTGTCCGGATAACGCAATGTAAGTTTTTCCAGCTCTTCCAACGCGCGTTCGTAACGGCCCAGCTGAAACTGACAGACACTGTTGAAAAACATGACATCGTCAATAAAAGATGAACGGGGGAATTTTCGCATAACGGTTTCCGCCTGCTGAATCGCACGGTTCAGAGCCGTGCGGGTTTGTACGGAAAGCCGCGACTTGTCTTCTTCCTGTTCGTAGAGGGTTTGCGCAGACTTAAAATAAGCTTTGGCATTGTAATAGGTATTGAAATAGGCGTTCAGATCATGCCAGCTACGGGCAATAATATTCTCCCGGGCATGAAGCAGGGGAGTGCTAAACAGCAAAAACAGCAATATCAGGATCTGTGCGTGTTTCTTCATGGCTTATTATCGTTCCGGTCAATAAAAAAGTTCCGTCATTGCCGATAAAATAAGCAGGATATCCCTGGTAAGAAACAAGAAAAAAAGGAAAAAGGGAAAAGACAGAGAAAGCGGAGTGTCACAGACCCGGGAAATGCAAATTAAATTTGATCCGGTGTTCCCGCACCTTGAAAGAAGATCATATTTCGGGAGTCCGGATCTTGCTCAGGGATTTTTTTCTTGCGATCCCCAGTGCAAAGATGATCAGGATGGAACCGGCGATCAGGTTCCAGCGCAGTGCTTCGAATCCCAGCAGCACCGAAAAAAAGATGGTCGCCGGCGGATGCGTGGAAATGATGAGTCCGGTCCGTGACGGATCGATGCGCCGAAGTATGGCAAAATAATTCAGATAGGACATACCGCTGCTAAAGATGCCCAAAAAGGCAATACTGAGCCATGCTTTCCAGGTGACCGGCTGAAGGTCCGCCTGCACAAAGCGGTAAATACCCCAGGGTGCGTAGACAATACTTGCCATGATGATCAGGATCAGGGCCAACTGCAGGGAACCGTATTTATGGACATAAGGTTTGCTGAAGGCAGTATAAAAGGACCAGCAGATCATTGCCAGGAATACCAGTGTATCCCCGAGCAGAACATCCCGGTTAAAGACCCAGATACTATTCCCGAGAACAACAGCGACACCCGTCAGAGAAAGGAGCGATGCCGCCATGATTCGCCGGGAAGCAGATTCGGCTTTTCTTGCAATATCAATAAAAATGATGACGATCGGTGTCAGAGCATAGATCATAGGCGGATGGCTGGGAACGGTGTAGCGCAGGGCCTGAGCAAAGAGCACCTGATTGAAAAGCTGTCCCAGCAGCATCAGCAAAAAGAGCATTTTAAAATCTGCAAGATCGATACGCAGGGGAATCTTCCGCAGGAGGACAATGAGTCCCAGTGCGGCGGTTCCCAGCAGATAACGGAAAAAGGAGATCACAAAGGGATCGATCTCCAGCGCCGCCTGTTTGGCAGCGATATTGGTCAGTCCCACGATCAGTGCCTGAAAAACGATCAGTAGCAGGGTAAAAGCCTTATGTTTGTCCATTGCTCATTTCCACCAGTACCATTCCAGGCTCAATGCAGTAAAGAACGTGTTTCCGTAACGAAAATCCGAGGAGGTATAAATTCCCTGATACAGATAATACTGCAGATCCGCACCCACTTTAAACGGAGTTGAAAGATCCCATACAAGCGCAAAGCTTTGAATGCGCATCCGGACCTGGAGCGCCGCCTTGAAATCAAGAACCGGGTCTCCGTTCCCGCTGCGCAGATAATAAAGACCGGCAGCGTTAAAGCTTACATTGTCGGGATTCTCATGCAGGATCGCCTGAAAATTCAGGTCTCCGTCCAGGAGCATTTTCCCGCCGGCGGGCTTTGTCCGTACTTCCATTCCCAGCGCAAATGCCGCGATCTCCGGATGGTAGTAGCCTTTGGGGGGATTTCCATGGTAATATCCGCTGCCGCGCCCATAAATGTCGAAAGCCTTGGTCTTCAGGCGGTATTCGGCGTAGATCTTTCCTCCGTAATAAGCCGGAAGCGGATCGGGAAGGGTATCCTGAATCATCTGCGCAGCGGGAGGAAGATCATAAAAAACCTCCGCATCCGCTTTAAGGGAATGGTGTTTATTGTTCAGGTTCAGACTGCTTGTTACCCCGATATATTGATTTGCCATTTGTCCGAGAATGAATTGCGGGTTCCGTACTTTTGCGTAGGCCTCCAAAGAAAAAGGTCCCGGACGATAGGCGATCTGTGCAATAGGAAAAAGGCGTCCCGGCGCAATACGCATCGCAAGGTGCGTGAAAAATTTTCCGGAGCGGTAGCGAAGCCCGGGGCGGAAAACACGCATGGGGATACCGTTTTCGTTGACCCAGAAATGCCGGTTCTCCAGTACCCCATAAAGTGACAGCGGCTTACTGATACTGTATTGTATTTCAATATGTTGGTGGAAAACATCGTGATTGGCAGTATTTGCCTGCTGCTGTTCGATCATATTGAAATCGATACCGCCCGAAAGTCCCAGTTTTTCGGAGAATTGATGCCGGAAAGTCAGACCCTGACTGCGAACGGCATAGACATAATTCCCGTTCAAAAGCTGTAATTTCTGTGAATTCCGGGTATGAAAATACTCGACTTCTCCGCGCTGATGGCGATAATGCAGTACCGCATCGCTGCGGTCACTGGATGAAGGGCCGCGGTAATGCAGCCATTCCACTGCGGCACTCCAGCGATGCGGAGAGGAATACGGTACATATTTGACCGTGACATCGGCCGAAAATCCCATCATGCCGCTTTGCGGGTCCACATAAAAAAGCTGGTCCCAACGGCCGTAAGTAAAGGAAGAATCCTCATAATTGCGTATGAATAAAAAGGCGCCGGGCTGCAGCCAGGATTGCGGATAGATCAGTCCCATGGCACGCTGCTCCGGATCCAGCACCGTATAGTCGCGGTAATTATCCACGCTCAGTTCATGGGCAAGAAGAAAGGTACAGAGAAAAAGCAGAGAAAAAGGGCGGTATTTCATTGTTCACCTTTCAGATAATGGGGATAGTGCAGGAGAACATAGCGCAGAACCAAAACCGTCAGAATGGAAAAACTTAGCGTATTGGCGATCATATTCACCAGATAAAAGGGGATCCCGCTGATGATCGTGGCCAGGGTCTGTTCGGCGTTATATCCGGAGGTAAGGGTAAAAGAAAGCGTGGTCAGAACATTATAAAGAAAGGTCAGCAGCAAGCCTTCTGCTCCCAGGATCAGGGCAGCGCTCAGCTTGCCTTTTTTCAGTAAACGCGGGATAAAAAGGCGTGATAGGGCCCCTGCCGTTGCGACGAGTGCAAAGCCCAGCAATTGTGCCGCAAGGAGGGAAGGGAAGGCCAGGGAGGAACCAAAAGGGTTGGCGATGCTAAAAATACCTTCACCCAGTAGAGCGACAAAGAGTCCGCGTTTCCAGCCCAGAAGCAATCCTGCCAGAAATGCCGTCAGTGTGATAAACTCAAGATTGGGGATATAGCTGAAGGTATAGGCCAGACCCAGGAACAGAGCCAGGAATATTCCGGTTTCAGCGACCTTGCGGTTTTTTATCAGTGTCTTGTTTTTCGTTTCTTTTTCCGTCATCTTCATTCACCGTTTGTTTTTTATAAAGCGGGACCCGGAAATAGTTATTTACGGAAGTCCAGTCGCCGTCATCAAGTTCCTGATTGATCGCATTTTTCATCATATCAACGCGCACATCCAGTTCATCCAGGTAGTGGACCAGCAACGCTTCGGGGAAGGCGGGTTTTTTCAGCGCCTGGTATTCATACTGCCCGTGATGGGATAAGAGGATGTGATGGATCTTGAGCCGCAGTTCGGGCGGGAAATCCGGAATTTCCGCGATCGCATTCTCAACCATGGCATAACCCAATGCGGTATGTCCCAGAAATTGCCCTTCATCGGTAAAGCTGTTATCCGGATATCCGCTGAGCTCTTCAAGTTTTCCGATATCATGCAGGAGGATCCCGGTAATAACGAGGTCCGCATCCAGCTTGTACTGTTTTGCGGCATGCTGTCCAAGATTCAGCATATAGACCAGATGCTCCAGAAAGCCGCCGCTAACAGCATGATGCAGACGCAAACTGGCCGGATGTTTCATGATTTTGCTCTGATTATCTACGATCAGCAACCGTAAAAGGGATGTGAGCCACGGATTATTCACTTTATTGATCATTTTTTCGACAAATTTCCACATCCGCTCCGGATTTTTCTCCGTATGCGGCAAAATCAGCTCCCAGGAAAAGCCTTTTGAGGAAAAATCCTCCTCATTGACGGGGACAATACGCGTGATATTCAGCTGAAGGCGTCCGCGAAAATCCTCAACAATGGCACGGACACCGACCGGGGCACCGGTCTCGATCATCGGTTCAATGTCGCCGGCATGTTCCCAGATCTTGCCCATGATCGTGCCGGAACGGTCCGATAAAAGCACATCCAGATAGGGCTTCCCTTCACGGGTAAGCCTCAGATGTTTCTCTTTTAGAAGCAGATATGCACGGATCTCGTCGTTGACCTTGAATGCCCGTATCATGGATAACGGAATTGCTTGCTTCATACTCACCCCCTTTTTATTATGGAGGAAATGTATAAAAAAAACTTTGCTTTTTAAAGAAAGTATTTTATTTTCCTCCAACACTAAGCAAGCACATGAAAATATTACAGGAAATAGTATGAAACATCTTACTATGTCAAGGCTCATTTTGGTTTGTATGATTGCGCTATGCAGTATTACTTTCCTTTTTGGCGGAACGACGGGTAAAATCGCCGGCCGTGTTGTCGATGCAGCAAACCGAGAAGGTCTCCCCGGATGCAATGTTTTGGTGGACGGTACGGTTTACGGGGCGGCTACGGATATTGACGGCAATTACTTTGTTCTGAACGTTCCCCCCGGGACTTATACGCTGCGCTTCCTGATGATCGGTTACGGACAACTGCGTATTACGGATGTTGAAGTCCAGGTGGATTTTACGACAACGGTCGATGCCGCAATGACCGTAGAAGCCTTGCAGTCGGGTGAGGTCACGGTGATCGCCGATCGTCCGATGATCCAGAAAGACCTAACTTCAACCACTTCCGTTGTCAGCGCAAAAGAGATGGCGGCCCTTCCGGTCACGGAAGTCGGGGATGTCCTTGCCATGCAGGCGGGTTACGTGGACGGCAGTCTGCGCGGCGGACGCAAGGGCGAAGTGATGTATATGATCGACGGCATTCCCATGACCGATTCCTACGACCGCGCTTCCACCGTGGATGTCAATACGTCCATGGTGCAGGAACTGCAAGTCATTTCCGGCGCCTTCAATGCCGAATACGGGCAGGCGATGTCGGGTATTGTCAATATTACCACCAAACAGGGAGACGATAGGTTCGGCGGGCATGCTGAGCTTTATTTTGGCGATCACATCAGCGGCCACAATGAAATTTTCCCGCAAGTGAACCGTATTCAGCCCTTTTCGATCAATAATGTAGAACTGGGGCTTCACGGTCCCATTATCAAAGGAAAGCTGTACTATTATCTGAATGCCCGTCATATTTATTACGATGGCCATCATAAAGGACTGCAGCGCTATACACCCCTGTCCTATGCCCTGGAAACCGGTGACCGACAGGTTGCTTTGGTCGATTCCAGTACGATGCTGGGTTCGGGCAAATGGGTCGACATGGGCTGGAACCGCAAAAATTATTTGCAGGGGCAGCTGATCTACCGGATCAGCGGCAAATCGCGTATTTCCTACAATATGATCTATGATAACAAGAAATACCAGGATTACGACCGCAGCTGGATCTACAATCCTGCGGCACTGTCCACCCAGGATTTGATCGGGCAGACCCATATTGTAAAATTCCAGCAGCAATTGTCCCAGCGGACTTACTACGATCTTGCCTATACTTATGGAAAGCGTGATTATAAGAGTTATTATGATCATTTTGAGATCACGGAAGCGGATTCCAATCTGCTGGTGCATCCCGACTTCCAGTCGTCTTTTCCCTATCAGTTCCACATCGGGGGTACGCAGAACAGCTGGAACGACCGCAGCACCTGGTATCATTTGGGTAAATTTACCTTTACATCCCAGATCAACAATACGCACCAGATAAAAGCCGGCGCAGAGTATAAGCGCAACGGTGTCGAATGGGAGTACTGGGAATACCGGCCGGCACCGAACGAAGAATCCTTTAATGTGAATGATCCCTATATTACTCCGACGCGCCTGGCAGATACCACGATTTACTCGGGGTCTTTCTCCGACGCAAGTCCCGTCGAATTTTCCGCATTTATCCAGGACAAGATCGAGCTAAAGGATTTTATTCTGAACATCGGCCTCCGGCTTGATTATTTCAATCCCGATTTTGTCATACTCGCGGATCCCTCCGATCCGGATATCTATAATCCGATCAAGCCGAACAACCGCTTTAACGATATCAACGGGAACGGTGTTCAGGATGCCGGCGAAGCCAGCAAGAGCATTGAAGACCGTAAAGCCTACTGGTATACCGCCGCTACGCCCAAACTCGCGATCAGTCCCCGCCTGGGTTTTTCTTTCCCCATCAGTGAACGCGGCGTATTCCATTTCAGTTACGGGCATTTTTTCCAGACGCCGAACCAGACACTTCTTTACACGAATCCGAATTTCCAGCTCGGAAGCGGAACCGGTCATCAGGGCACGATCGGCAATGCTAATCTGGAGCCCGAAAAGACCATTGTCGGCGAGATCGGTCTGCAGCAGCAGCTTAACGCCAATCTGTCCTCCGACATTACCATTTATCTGAAGGATGTCCGTGATCTGACCGGAACCCGTGCAGACGTGATCGAAGTATTCGGCGGCTCCAAATATTATTCCAAGATCGTCAACAGCGACTTTGCCGTGATCAAGGGGATCACCGTCTCGCTGAACCAGCGTGATCCCGGCGGTTTCTATATCGGTGCCGATTATACTTTCCAGATCGCGGAAGGCACCGCATCGGATCCCTATGCGTATATGAACGCCATCGCCGGCGGCTCCGATCCCGAGGTTCAGCTGCTTTCGCTGGCCTGGGACCAGCGGCATACGGTTAATGTCGTCGGCGGATACAATACGGCTTTCTGGGGACTGAATGCGGTGGCAAACTACGGGAGCGGACTTCCGTATACGCCGCGTAACAGCGAAGATATTACTTCGCTGCTTGAAAATTCCGATACAAAACCCGTTACTTTCAATATGGATCTGCGCGCATATTACCGGGTCCGCTTTGCCGGAATGGAACCGGAATTCTTTATTCGCATTACGAATCTGCTAGACCGCCTGAATGAGGTTGCGGTTTTCAATGATACCGGACGGGCCGGATTTACCGGTGAACAGGAACGCATCGAGGCTTTGAATGTGGCAACACCCGTGAATTCGATCGCAGAATATTTCACTATCCCTTATCACTACTCGGAACCCCGGCGTATTGAGATCGGCATGAGGATCAATCTATGAAATGGTTTAAAACTTTTATAATCAGCTTTTTCATCAGCACTCTGATATTTGCACAAAGCGGACAGGAATACCGGCGTTCTGCGGTACACAATGCCAATCTGGTCCGTACCGTCTTCGGGAACTGGGGTGTGGTCGGCCAGCCCTCGGGGAAAGGTCCCCGCGGCGCCTGGCTTTACGATACCAACGGCTACATTGGAGATATTTCGCCGCTGGTTGGTGCCGAAGTAAGCTACTATGACGAAGTACTTGACTCCATGATCACCTTCCACTCGGTGATCGTCTGTCCTGTTGAGCGCCCGCACACCGACGAAGGTGCCGAAGAATCTCCTACGGGGAAACGCTGGACTTTCGAGCCGGTCGGCGGCTATATCAATGCAAACCAGGCCAGTATCGCCATGAGCACGAACCCCGCATCCTGGCCGCTGCGCTGGCCGGATAAAATGAACGATGGCGAAGATCCGGGCTGGCCGGGCGCCTGGAACGGCTATTTTGGTAAAAACGTATTTTCCGCCGATCAGGAAAGCTACTATGTCATGGACGATAACAATGACGAAGAATATAACCACCGCCGCTATACCGCAAACCGGCTTTATACCGGTTTTCCGGGATACGAATTCAAACCCGATGCCGGTGATCTTTCCCGTAACGGGCTGGGACTGGAAGTCAAGGTGCGTGGCATGCAATGGCAGCAATTCCTGGCGGCAGACGTGATCTTCTGGCTCTATGAGGTAACCAATACCAGTACTACCGATTACAGCAAGGTCGCCTTCGGTATGGTCTGCGGTACTTACCTCGGCGTAACCGGGACCGATGACAGTCCCGGCGAATACGACGATGACTGGTCCTTCTTTGATGTGGAAAACGATATTACCTATACCGGAGATTTTGACAATAACTGCAGGCGCAACCCCAAATGGCAGGGACCCGTGGGTATGGTAGGTTATGCCTTTTTGGAAAGCCCCGGCAATCCCTACGACGGGATCGACAATGACGGCGATAACAGCACGGATGTCTATCCGCACCTGAGCTTTACGGCTCCCAAATTTTCCGAGAGCGATTTTGATACGGTCTTTTATAATATCGGCGATTATGTAGTCAGCATCGACAACGATTATAACCGGCATCTGATCCAAATCACCCAGGATACTCAAGTGGTTCAGACCCGGGGCGCTTCCATTACGGTGGTCGCCGGCCGGGGCCTGGTTGAAGGCAACGTGATCGACGAATACTACAATGTCAATGAAAATGCGTATGACGGTATTGATAATGATCTTGACGGTCTGATCGATGAAAATTATACAATCCACTACCGTCAGATCCGTATGGATAAGATCCCGCAGGAAGGTGGCGGCACTCTGAACGTGATCCTTTTTGACGAACTGCGCCCCGTTTGCTACAAGGATTATATTAACGGCATCGGTCTGGACGATCCGATGATCGATGAGCGCCGGGACGACGGGATCGACAATGATGGTGACTGGAATGCCGAATATGACGACGTGGGTGCGGACGGAAAAGACAATACGAACGATTACGGGGAAGGGGATGGTCTGCCCACTCCCGGTGAACCGAATTTCGATGCCACCGATGTGGATGAATCGGATCAGATCGGCCTCAGCAGTTTTAATTATTTTACACCCTCGAATGCCTATCCCGAGAAGAATGACGAAACCCTCTGGGAATGGCTGAAGCCGGGTTATTTTGATGTGCCGACCACCATTCAGGACGGGAGGCCCGTTGCGGGCGAAGACGGTGACTTTATATACGGGTCGGCGTATTTCCCCCTGCGTGCCGGTGAAACCCAGCGTTTTTCCCTAGCACTGGCCTACGGTCATGATCTGAATGATCTGTACAAGAACCGCCTTACGGTTCAAAAGATCTATGACAGCGACTACCGTTTCCCCTCGCCGCCGGACAAACCCACACTGACGGCCGTGGCCGGAGACGGAAAAGTTACCCTGTACTGGGACCGTGAAGCGGAAAAATCCATTGATCCCGTTACAAAGGAAATGGATTTTGAAGGGTACAAGATCTATAAAGCGACGGATCCGGATTTTAACAAGATCTTTTCGGTTACCAATGCCAACGGCGTTGTTACCGGTTATGTACCGCTGGCGCAGTATGATCTCAATAACACGATCAGCGGATTGTTTGAACCGAACTCGGAACTCTTCCAGGAAGCGGACGGTTATACGGTGAATCTTGGAAGCAATACCGGACTTCAGCACAGTTATGTGGATGAAGACGTGATCAACGGCAAACAATATTACTATGCCGTCGTTGCTTACGACCGCGGAGATCAGGCCTCAGATATCTACCCGTCTGAAAATACCAAATTCATTTCGATTCAGCCGGACGGAACCGTTATTACCGATATCAATACCGCTGTTGTTCGCCCACAGCCCGCGGTGGCCGGTTATGATCCGCTGAACGAAAATAAACTCCTGGTCCATGATCAGGGACCTGCCAGCGGCAGAATATCCTATGCGGTTCTGGATGAGAGTAAATTAAGCGGACACAGTTACCGGGTCACCTTTATGGATACCCGGAATGACAGTCTGGATAATAACGATAATGACACTCTGGATCTGGAAGATCCGCAGGAATTTACACCGGTCACAACCTGGTATACTGTGATGGACCTGACCGGGCACACCCAAACCCTGGAGATCGATACCGCATTCCATTTTCTGGATAAACGCCATATCATCGCCTCCAGTCTCCTGATTGCCGAAAGCGATTATCCGGACGACTATATCAGTCTTTCGGAATTTGTTCTGGATGAAGAGCGCGGCCGTATCAAACTGGCCGCCGATGCTACGATGAATCCGGGATCTTATATTCTGAACTATCAGTATTATCCCGTTTATCAAAGCCCGAATATTCTGGGATCACCCTATGCTGCGGAAACGCTTGATTCCGATATTTTTAACGGGATACAACTGGTATTTGAAAACCACTGGAGCATTGAGAAAGACAATGTCAATACCGTTTGGAATACCGGCGGTTCGCGTTCCATGGATTTCACGATGCGGGCGATCGAGTCCTCTTTCGGTGATAAGGTCCTGACCGGTATTCCGGATCCCGCAAATTATGAATTGCGTTTTACCGATTCAACGGCAGTCGGATATATAACCCCGGATATTCTGATCTCCAATGTATATTCAAGCCTTCCCGCTTTCCTGCGTCCCAAACCGGTAAAAACAAATTTTTATCTGTATAATACAACCGAAGGAATGGTGGTGCCCTTTATCTTCTCCGGAGGGATCAAGAACAGTGCGGATATATATGAACTGTCCAATGGCGCGATGCTGAGCACCTTTTTCTACCTGCCCGGTGATACGGATTCCCTGGATGCCGTTTATTCCTGGGTGATTAATTTCCGCAGTCTTGCCTCCGTCCGGCCGCGCTTCCGAAACGGAGATATCCTGACGATCGCAACGAAAAAACCCTACCGTTATGGTGATGTATACGAATTTACGACGGAAAAGGCGACCGTTGACAGTGAAATTGCGGAAGGTTCACTGGATAATATCCAGGTGGTCCCGAATCCTTATATTGTTGCGAACAACATGGAAGCGCCCTTGCCGCCTGCCGTGACATCGGGACGCGGCGAGCGCCGTATTGAATTCCGTAAACTCCCCAGCGATGCCAAAGTCTATATCTTTACTTCCGCCGGTGCGCTTGTCAGGACCCTGAATCATAGCGGCGACATTCACAACGGCACTCTGGCTTGGGACCTGAAGTCCGGCGAAAACCTGGATGTGGCCTTCGGTGTTTATTTCTATGTAATCGAATCCTCGGTCGGAAAAAAATCCGGGAAAGTCGGGGTGATCAAATGACGAAGAACAGGAAAACAGCTATGAAAAAGATCTTCATTCTGCTGATGTTTATCGCAATTCTGATACCGGTTTCGGCAAGAGCCCAGGATAAGGTGGGGACCACTGCCGCCAATTTCCTGAATATTCCCGTCGGCGGCAAGGCGATCAGCATGGGCGGTGCCTATACCGCCATTGCCGATGATGCCACCGCATTGTTCTGGAATCCCGGTGCCGTCGCACGCAGCGGACGCAGCGATATTTATACCAGCTTTACCGGGTATTTTGTCGATGCAAGGCACTCCTGGTTCGGAGCCCAGTATTTTCTCAGTACTTCCGATGTGATCGGCGTCAGTCTCAACAGTCTGAATTACGGCGACTGGGAAAAGGTAACGACCGTCGAAAATCCCGAAGGAACCGGTGAGTACTGGCAGGCAAGTGACATGGCAATGGCGCTAACCTACGCCCGCAGCATGACGGACCGCTTTTCTATCGGCGGCAGTGTAAAATACATTCACCAGCAGATCTACAATGAAACTGCATCCACGGTAGCCATTGACCTTGGACTGCTATTCATTACCCAATTCAACGGCCTGCAGATCGGTGCCAGCATCCGCAACTTCGGCGGTTCGCTGGAAATGCGGGGCCGGGACCTCCTGACCCAGGTGGATCTGGATCCGGAAAGCCAGGGAAATAACGAAAATATTGTATCCTATCTAAAAACCGACAAATGGGCAATCCCGCTGAGTTATGTAATTGGCGTTTCCATGCCGGTGATCGACCGCGGTATGACCCATCTGGTCCTGGCTGCTGATGTGATGCGTCCCACCAATGATGCCCAAACACTGAATTTGGGAGCAGATCTGAAGATCGCCAATATGCTCAGCATCCGGGCGGGTTATCAGTCGCTCTTTAAAGCGGAGCGCGAGAACGGCCTGACCTTGGGGCTCGGTCTGGATATCAACATTTCCGGTTATGCCGTTGTGTTCGATTACAGCTTCCAGCATTTCGGAAAACTGGGAATTCTGAACACTACTTCACTGGCATTTACCTTTTGATTTTAACTATTACAAAGTAATGTGTGTCCTTTAAATGAATGGATATAAATCAACAAACAAAACAAACAAAGGAGTAAAACCATGAAGAAACTGTTCGTTCTCTTGATGGTCATGTTCAGCACATTTGCCTTTGCGGATGTTACCGTAACCTATGTGGTGAACATGTCAACCCTTACCGGACAAGGTGCTGCAGACAGTACACATCTGGTACAAATCTGCGGATCGGAAGTCGGTCCCGAAGGCAGTGATAAATGGTACAACCTTTTCCTGACCTGGGGCGATGATTCCCCGCTTGCCACCAATGCCGGCGGCGATTACTGGAAACTGGAAGTCAGCTATCCGGATTCCATGATCGGCTGGCGTATGGCTTACAAGATCCGCTACAAATCAACGGAAGAAGATGCTTTTCATTGGGAAGACAATGTAGTTGGTGGAAACCGCATGTACAATCTGCCGGCCACGGACACCACACTGGCAGTAGCATATGTGAACAATGACTTCAATCCTCCCTACACGCCTTCGGATTCCGTGGATATCTTTTTCCGCATCAACATGAGCGCGGATGATGCATTCAATCCTTCGGCACCGCTTTGTGTTGTCGGAAATTTCCCGGTCAGCGGCAGCGGGACCAACATGTGGTCGCCCGGCACCTATGTTCTGACCCAGGAAGGTGCCAGCGGTTTCTGGAATTATCACCTGAAACTTGCTCCCGGTCTGCTTCCTCTTTCTGATGTGATGTACCGTTTCCATAACGGTAGCGAATGGTCAGACCATTCCGAGAATCTCCAGGGTAAATACTTCAGCGGCAACGAGAACCGCGGAGTTTCCATCGGTACCAAAGATACCACTTTGGCATGGGTCTGGTGGAATGATATTGCCGGCGGGAAATTCGAAGGTAACGACACCGCCAATATCGTTTTTGGTGTGAATATGGCTTCCGCTATCGAGAACAACGGCTTTGAGATCGGTGATACGCTGGAAGTCCGCCTTGGCTATGAACTGAGTTCTCCGCAGGTCATTACGACCCGTATGACACACATCGGCGGAACCCAGATGTATTCCGCTACCGTTAATAATGTCCCGCTGGTCTTTGGCAATCATCTTTATTATCAGTATTATCTGATCAAAGACGGAAAAGAACAGCGCGAGATCTATTATAACTTCAATTATGACGGTTCCGCGGTCGGCGGAGCGGAACGCCGCCGCATCATCGTCTCTACCGCCAATCCCGAAATTGCCGATGTCGACAGTGAGGGTAATAGCGAACGTCGTATGCCGTTCTTCCGTAATAATAACCGGCTTGCCCGGAATATTACAGTACATGTTGAATGCGATCTGCGTCCCGCTTATGCGGCCGTTGCCGCCGGCAAGGTCCTGAATGATATTCAGGGTCCGCAGGACATCAGCAACATTACCCAGATCAACGGCGTTGCCATGAACGGTCCCTTCTCCAACCATTCCGAAGGTACCTGGGCAAACTGGGGTACTGCCTTGATGAACGATACCAACCGCGTAATGTGGGATGATGGTACGCACGGCGATGCCACTGCCGGTGACACCATCTATACCCTCACCTATTATTTGTCTCCGGACAGCGGTCATGTTGTCGGTCAGGAATGCAAATTCGGCATCAACGGCGGCGATAATGAAGGCGGCGAAGGCGGATACGGGAACAATCACATTGTGAACGTCGATGATTCGCAGGCGGAAAGCTATCTTTATATCGCTTTCGGCAGCATCAATCCGGTCTATTACAGCGACTGGACCTATACGCCCGGCGTTACGGTCAGCGATGTGGTTCCGGCCAGTTATGCACTGGAACAGAATTATCCGAACCCCTTCAATCCGGTTACGACCATCAGCTATAAGCTGGCGGAAACCGGCGGCGTGCAGCTGATCGTCTATGACATGAGCGGACGCCGTATCCGGACCCTGGTGAACGAATATGCCAATGCCGGAAGCTATAAGGTCAGCTTTGACGCTTCCGATCTGAGCAGCGGCGTATACTTCTACCAGCTGACAGCCGGCAATACCGTCATTACCAAAAAGATGGTGTTGATGAAGTAAGATCCTGCTTCGGATTATTACGGTTTTTCAGTAAAATCCCTTTCTGGCAACAGAAGGGGATTTTCTGTTTTAGCGGATAAAAATAAGAGTTGAGATTAAGGTTAAGATTGAGTTTGAGGTTGCTTGCCTGCCGAAGTTCCGGAATTATGAAGCAGCAAGCGCTGAACACTGAGTGGAATTTCTGAATTTCACTTTTTGGCTTCTGAACCTATTCCATTGTGCTTTCCAGGAAATCAGCATTGAGTTTTTTCAACGGCAGCGGAAACCAGGCAAAGGTGTATTTTTTCCATTCCTTGTATTGTAGGTAACGAGATTCCGTAATGGATTCCGTTAAATTGGTACTGCCAATAAACAGCAGGATCAGAACCGCAACGCCGAGCAATGCCGGGTGAAAGGAAGCGCTGGCGTTCAAAGCGTACAGTGCAACGACAAGCCATTGAGCGATCTCAAAAAAGTAATTGGGGTGGCGGGAATATTTCCAGAGTCCAAAAGTATTGAAGCCCAGCTGATGCCGGTAGCTGCCGGCATATTCCGGACTGCGTTTTTCGTTCTGAAAACGGTATTGCTGATTGTCGGAGATCGTTTCGCCGATCAGAAAGAGCAGGTGCAGAGCAAAAAGTAAAATGTCGATACGGTTCAAAGCCGCCGGATTCTGGCGAACCAGATACAGAGGCAGGGTAATGACAAAGATCAGCAGCAATTGAAAAATTGAAATAAAGAACAAATTGAACAATTCGAAAAGAAAACGGCTGGGAATCCGTTCCCGCATGATCTCCCAGCGGTAATCCTCGCCGGTAAAACCCTGTTTAAATGAGAACCCGTAACCGCCGCGACGTGCAAAATTATAAGTAAGCCGTATACCCCAGGCCGCAACCAGGATCGTAGCGATTAGCAACCGGGTGTTATCCGTATGCCCGTAAAGCCAGATCAACCCATAAACCGGCGGTAAAACGGACCAGAGCCGGTCCACGGTGGAATAATTCCGCGTAAAAAGACCATAGAAAAACGATACGATAATTGAAACGGCCAAAATCAGAAGTGTTGTTTGAAATGCAGACATTTTGTTTCTCCCTTACCTGTGTTTTATCAAAACATTAAAATATATAAAAAATCATGAGATTGCCAAAATAATTTATGTTGAACCGCGCTGCGGTTCGGTTTTTTGGTTTTCCAATGTTCTATTGGCATTGAACCCCGCCGGGGTTAAATTTGCTAACAGCCATTATTTCCGGCATTGATGCCTACATAAAGCACTCCGGGCGGAGTATGAATCCCCTATTATAATTAAAGCGCTGATTGAACGCATCCCCGTCAACGGATAAACCACGATAGCACGAAATACTCCTTAAACATAAAGTGCAGCGCGGTTCAAAAAATATCCGCTCATTCATTCCTAATTGATCAGCTTATGAAAGGCATCCCCGTCAGGGGATGGACCCTAATAGCAAACGATATCCTCTAAAAAAAGAACCCCGCCAGGGTTCTACCAAAGCCCGCGGTAAGGAATACAAACATATTGTTACGGATCAATATAATCAAGCTCATCAAAAAATGGATCATCGTCCATATCCAGGCCTTTCCTTGCCCGGTAATGCAGATATTCCTCCCGGGCCCGGCGTTCTTCCTGATACTCCTCGTCTTCAGCCTGGATGAAATCAATGATATGATCCATTCTGTGGATACTATGGGTATAAGCCCAATAATCCTTTTCCCAGTTGCGAAAACCCTTGATCGGAATATTTTTCCTGATCATTTCCTCCGAGGAGAGCATGATCTCCTGGAGCAAATCACCCAGGGCAACTTTCGGGTCCAGGGAGATCAACATGTGTAATTGATTCATACGGCCGGCGATCGCGTAGATTTGGCAACACTTCTTTTCGAGCGATTCCGAAATAAATGCCACAAGCCGATTGTTGTTCAAATTCATTTCACGGCCATGTTTTTCCGCCCGGAGCATAATGTGGTAAGCAATACCTAAAGACATATTCGTCCTTCCCATTTTTTGCGATACAATTTACAGCGCACGCATCCTTTCATCAAGCATGGAATTACAGATGTGACCCTCATCACAGCTCCTCAAAACAAGGACCGGAACGGATTAATATATTTTAATCTTGAAAAAAGCGTTTATAATCCCTATTTTAACCGGAACTAATCGATTTCAGGACAAGGGAAAAATATGAGAAAAATTGCATTTCTGATGTGCGTTTTAACGATCGTTGCTTATGCCCAAAACCCGGTTTATTCCGATCCGGCATTCTCCACAGAAAACGACTCCATAATTGTCTATTATGATGCCACTATGGGAAATCAGGCGCTGAAAGATTATTCCGGCACGCTCTATGCACATACCGGCGTGATGATTGAAGGCAGCAGCCAGTGGGAGTATGTCTGGACCAGCTGGCCAAGTACGAATGTTGATAAAAATAAACTTCTTAAAATATCCGATAACCTTTATAAGCTCGTGATCGGCTATCCGCATGAATACTATAGCTGCCCGGATTCCGTCAAGATATTGAAACTGGCATTCGTATTTCGCAGTACTAGCGGTTCGCCTCAAAGTGAAGACCTTTTCATTACACTCTATGAACCCGGAATTACCACGGCTTGGCTCCAGCCGGCAATGAGTTTCCCGTACGGAGCGCCGGAACGTTCTCCGCTCTTTATCCCGGAGGAAGGAGAAAGCCAGCGTCTGGTCGCAGGAGTCAGCGATGTGGCGGACTCCATTTTTCTCTTTTTAAATGAGCATCTGATCCATACGGAAACGAACCGGGACAGCCTGATCTACGATCTGAGCGCCGCCGAACTGCAGACGGGACTCAATTATCTGAAAGCCGTTGCCGTTGCCGGGGAACTCCGGGATACGACCGACAATTTGTGCGTCGCAAAATACGCTGCGAATAGCGGCACCCGTCCGGCGGGACTGCAGGACGGGATTACCGTGAATTCGGGATCATCCGTGAGTTTGTCGCTTTTTGCCCCGTATAAAGAGTTTATATATGTGATTGGAGATTTCAATGACTGGAAGATTGATCCGGATTACCAGATGAAAAAGGATATCCGGCATACGGATTCGACCTGGTTCTGGATCAATCTGCAGGATCTTCCTGCAGGGGAGCTTGGATTTCAGTATCTCGTGGACGGCGAGATCCGTATCGCGGACCCTTACAGTCCGCTTATCCTTGATCCCTGGAATGATGAATATATTTCCGAAACGCGCTATCCGGGGTTGAAAGCTTACCCGAAAGACAAGACCGCCTTCCCGGTGGGGGTTCTGAATACCGATCCGCCGGCCTTTAACTGGACTGACCAGGATTTTGTGCGCCCGGCAAAGGACGAACTGGTGATCTACGAATTGCTGATCCGTGACTGGAGTTATATCCGGACCTATCAGGCGCTAATCGATTCCATCAACTATTTCAAACGCCTGGGGATCACGGCCATCGAACTGATGCCCGTCCAGGAATTCGAGGGGAACGAAAGTTGGGGCTATAATCCCATGTTCCATTTTGCTCCGGACAAATATTACGGTCCGGCGCATAAACTGAAAGAACTGGTCAATCTCTGCCACAATAACGGCATAGCCGTGATCCTGGATGTGGTTTATAATCATGCTACCGGACAAAACCCCCTGGTGCGCCTGTACAATGAAGGAGATTACGGAAAACCCACTGCGGAGAATCCCTGGTTCAATACCGGAGACATGCACCCCTTTAGTGTGTTCTACGATATGGACCACGAAAACAAGGCCACCCAATATTATCTGGACCGTGCCAACCGCTATTGGATCGAGGAATTCCATATCGACGGTTACCGGTTTGATTTGTCCAAAGGTTTTACACAAAGATATTCCGGTTCCGATGTGAATTACTGGGGACAGTATGATGCCGGCCGTATCGCGCTTTTGAAACGCATGGCAAACCGCATCTGGGAATTTGATCCGGGTGCCTATGTGATCCTGGAGCATTTCAGTGAAAACAGCGAGGAACTCGAACTGGCGCATTACGGCATGATGCTCTGGGGTAACGGCAATCATAACTATTCCGAAGCATCCATGGGATATCTGGGCTCTTCGGACCTTTCCTGGCTGTATCACGGCAGCCGCGGCTGGTCTTACTGGCACGTCGTCGGCTATATGGAGAGCCACGACGAAGAACGCATCACCTTTAAGAATAAGGAATACGGCAACAGTGCCGGGACCTATAACATCAAGTATCTGAACAATGCCCTGGACCGCATGGAGCTTGCCGCAGTATTTCTTTTAAGTTTGCCCGGACCCAAGCTGATCTGGCAATTCGGAGAACTGGGCTATGATTATTCCATCGATTATAACGGACGCACCGGAAATAAGCCCATCAAATGGGATTATTATCGGGTAAGCGATCGCCGGGATGTCTATAATCTGTATTCGGCAATGAATTTTTTGCGGGCGAATTACAAAACCTTCGGAGCGGCTACCGGCGTTGAACTTTATGTCGGCAACAATGTCGCTGCCAAGCGCATCAAACTCTCCGGCGACAGCCCCAATGCGGTGGTTCTGGGGAATTTTGATGTGGTTTCGCAGGCCGCTGATCCCGCTTTTCACCACGCAGGCCCCTGGTATGAATATTTTAACGATGACACACTGAACGTCAGCAATACCAACGAAGGCATCCTGCTTGCGCCGGGAGAATACCGTATTTACACGGATCAGAAATTGATGTCGCCTCCGGTGGCACGGACTTCCGTCTTACCGAGATCTTTTGAATTGAAACAAAATTATCCTAATCCCTTCAATCCGCAGACATGGATCGCTTACCGCTTAACGGCCGACAATCCGGTGGAACTCTCGGTATACGATCTGCAGGGACAAAAAGTGCGAACGCTGGTGAACAGCTACCAGTCTGCGGGAGAATACGAAGTTGTTTTTAATGGGGAAGGTCTGAGCAGCGGGGTATACTTCTACCGTCTGAATAGCGGGCGACATAGAGAAACCCGGAAAATGCTGTACATGAAATAAAACCCGCAGACCAGGTATTTATGGCAATTGTACTTTCCTTTACATCCCTGTGTCTCCTGCTGGTAGCGGGAAAGCTTTTGCGCGTACGCATCCGTTTACTCCAGAAACTCTATCTTCCGGCTGCTGTGGTCGACGGTCTGCTGGGGCTTATCCTGATCCAATCCCTGGGTAAACTGCTTCCCGCTGCTGTATATGCCGGTTGGGACAAACTCCCGGGTTTTCTTATCAATATCTGTTTTGCATGCCTCTTTCTGGGCGTGCGTATCCCAAAGCTTTCAAAGATCTGGCAGCAAAGCGGTCCGCAGCTGGCCTACGGACAAATCGTTGCCTGGGGGCAGTATGTGGTAGGAATCGGACTTGCCTTGATCCTGATTACCCCGCTTTTCAAGATACCTGCATATTTCGGGATCATTATTCCCGTCGGATTTGAAGGCGGGCATGGAACTGCTTCCGGTCTGGCGGAACAATTCAGCGTTTACGGCTGGCCGGAAGGACGGGATTTTGCCATGACATCAGCCACTCTGGGGATCATATCCGCCATTATCAGCGGTACCTGGCTAATCAACCGGGCTGTGCGAAAAGGTTTTACACGGCAATTAAAACGCATAGAGGATATTCCCGAGAATAATGTTATCGGAATTTACGATCCGGACGAACAGCCTTCCGCGGGACGGCAAACGGTGTCAGCAGGTTCGGTGGACAGCTTTGCCCTGCACATCGCCATTGTCGGGCTGGCCGTTTTTATCGGATATGCCTTCAAGCTTGGACTCACATCATTGGAATCACTTTTTCCCGCCATGCAGAAGAACGGCATTCTGCGTTCCTTCCCGCTTTTTCCCCTCTCAATGGTAGGCGGATTGCTGATACAGCTTTTTATTTCACGGGTGATGAAAATGCCGCATATTCTGGACCGTGAAACCCTGCAGCGCATATCCGGAACGTCGCTGGATTTTTTAATTGTTTCCGCAGTTGCGATGATCAATCTTTCGATGATATCTCAAAATATTCTTCCACTGCTGATCATTGTCGTAGCAGGTATTCTTTGGAACATCGGCTGCGTGTTGTTTTTTGCCCGGCACTTGCTTCCGGATGCCTGGTTCGAACGTGCAATCGCGGAAATGGGGCAATCTATGGGGGTTACGGCGACAGGGCTCCTGCTTCTGCGGGTCGTGGATCCCGAACAAAAAACGGCTGCTTATCCCGCTTTCGGCTATAAACAACTCCTGCATGAACCCATTATGGGCGGCGGAATTTGGACATCGGTGGCTTTTCCGCTTTGTATCCTTGCGGGACCGGTCACGGTATTCCTGATCGCCTGTTCCGCTATCGGCATCTGGCTGCTCGTCTGGCTGTTGTTCTTCCGTAAGAACGTGGCGGCTTCAAAATCGACAAAATAAGATGACAATTTGCAGTATGTTCCTTATTTTAGGAGGAGGTGACCGCTGCATTGGAATTTGATTAAAAAATCAAGGTCGAAAATGAAAAAATTTTACCTGCTTATTATTGCACTTATTCTTTCCGCGGATCTTTATGCACTTGACATTAAGAAGATCGAGCCGCCGAACTGGTGGGTGGGAATGGAACACGACACGGTAAAAGTGTTGCTGTACGGAGACGATTTCAGCGGTTGGGAAGCTAGTCTGCATTCGCGGAATGTCCGTATCGTTGATGCCTGTGCTTTCCCGAATATGCAGTTTTATGCGCTGACACTGAAGATCCGCAGGGCAGGGGATTGCCGTATTGTTTTTTCACATGAACAGAAAGGTCAAAAAACGGAAATCATCTTTCCGGTTCTGGAACGTAAAGCCCGCAAGATCGGCCATATCGGACCGGAAGATGTCGTATACCTGTTGATGCCCGACCGCTTTGCGGACGGTGACCCCGATAATAATATTGTACCCGGACACAAGGATCCGCTACGGCCGGAGCACCGCTGGGGACGCCGCGGGGGAGACCTGCAGGGCGTTATGGATCATCTGGGTTATTTGCAGGAACTCGGCATCAGCGCGCTGTGGATGACCCCGGTCTACGAAAATGACTATATCAATTGTTATCATGGCTATACGCCGACGAACACCTATGCCGTAGAACCGCATCTCGGCACACTTGAAACATACATAGCGCTTGTGGATTCCTGCCATACCCGCGGCATCAAAGTGATCCAGGACCACATTGTCAATCACATTGCCCCCACACATCCCATAGCAGTGAATCCGCCGTCGCCCGAGTGGCTCAACGGTACCCTTGAGGATCATGAGAACTGCAATTACCGGATCCTGGATGTGACCGACGTACACGCGCCCGAAAGTGTCAGGCGCAAACCCGTGGAAGGCTGGTTCGCCGGCTACCTGGCAGATATGAATCTGCGGCATCCCGATGTGGTGACATACTGGGCGCAGCACGCCATCTGGTGGATCGAAACTGCGGGACTTGACGGTCTGCGACAGGATACCTATGCATATTCGGATCTTGATGGTCTACACCGCTGGGCCGAAGAAGTCCGCCGCGAATACCCGGGGATCTTTATTGTTGCGGAGGCTATGGAATTTGATCGTACGCGCCTGGCGTATTTTTTCCAACCCGGCCAGCGGCATTATCTGAGCTCTCTGGCGGATTTCGGACTTTCATCGGAAATATACCAATTGATCGCGGAAGGCAAGAGCATCGCGGATTTTTACCGCAGCCTTGCCAATGATTTTATCTATGATGATCCCAATATGATGCTGGTCTTTATGGACAATCACGATATGGGGCGATTCTTTACCGCTGTGAACGGAAATATCCGGGATTATCTTAACGCCTTTGCCCTGGTGTTCACCCTGCGCGGAATTCCGCAGATCTACTACGGGAATGAGATCGGCATGGAAGGCGGGCACGATCCGGACAACCGGCGGGAATTTCCGGGTGGCTTTACCGGAACGGAACGGAGTGCCTTTGAAAAAAATGGTCGGACTGCAGAGGAAAACCGCATTTTTGAACAGTTCCGCACCTTTACCGCGCTTCGGAAGGAACATCCACAGCTGTTCCGCGAAACCATGCAGCACGATTTGCAGGGTGAGGCCTATCTGCTGCGTCGCGGACTGCAAGGGTCTGAGACGCTGTTACTGACGGTATATAATGCCTCCGAAAACAAGGGGGACATCTTTTATGGACGCCTGCTGACCGAAAATTTTGTACATATTGAAATTTTGAAACCGGTCAGTACGGGAACGATGCAGATCGATACGGCAGAAAAAAAGATAAGCCTACCCGGCAGGGAAAGTACGGTCTTACTTTTTAAAAAATAAATTCTTAAGTAGTTGTTTTAATACCGCCGGCTGCATTTTCGGGGATCTCGCAGCAACCCTTCAATACAACGCGGATGCAGGTGCCTTTTCCGGGTTTAGAGGATTTAACGAATATTTTTCCCTTGTGATATTCTTCGATGATACGCTTGGTCAGCGACAGTCCCATTCCCCAGCCACGTTTTTTTGTGCTGAAGCCGGGTTTAAAAATGGTTTTCCACTGTTTATCGGGAATGCCTTTCCCGCTGTCTTCAACATCAATATAAATGGAATCGTCCTGCTGCTGAAAATTCACCAGAATTTTTCCGGGTTTTCCTTCCAGGGCATCTACGCCGTTCTTGATCAGGTTTTCCAGAGCCCATTCCAGCAGTTCGCGGTTAGCGAGCAGGGCCGCCTTCACATTCAGACGGAACTGCAGGTCTACGGCCTTATTCTTTTGGGGAATCCGCCGTTCGATATACTGTTTGACATTTTTAAAAAGGTCTTCGGCGGCAATGGGTTCACGACGGACCTTTGCTCCGATCTGGGCAAAACGGTTGGAGACTTTTTCCAGCCGCCGGATATCCACATCCATTTCCTGCACGATCTCGGAATCTTCCCCGAGCCGGAGCCTGGCCATTTCCAGCCAACCCATCAAGGAAGAGATAGGGGTTCCCAGCTGATGCGCCGTTTCCTTGGCAAGCCCCACCCAGATGAATTTCTTTTCACTGCCCCGGATATACTGGAATCCCAGGAAACCGGCAAGAATAATTACCAGCGCTCCCAGAATTTCAATAAAGGGCAGGTAGGTCAGCCGGCGGATGGTAATACTGTCCCCGTAGTGGATCAGACCCACAAGCTGATCCCCGATCATCAGGGGCACCGCTTCGTTATTCTCATCCATTTTGGAGACAATATTTAATAAATGGGCTTTCAATTCCGGCGTGGCCGTAGCCGTATCGTGCACGAAAGGAATATTTTTCCAGGCGTTGATCTCCCGGCTTTCGGGAACCGTGATAATGATAGGGAAAGAGATGCGGGGTATGATCTCTTCAAAGAAAAAACCGTAATCCGTGAAAGCCGCGTCACCGGCCAGCCGTGCATAGAGTTCCGTGTAAAAGATCAGCGACTGCTCGGATTCATCACGCAGTTCGCGGACAATGGTATGGGAATAAAACAGCACGGCACCTGCGAAAAGCAGAGAAACCGCGATCAGAATAAATTTAATACGGGAACTGTTGAACATGCGATGATTCCTTGTTGTTTTCGGAAAATAAAAATATATTCATCAAGGAGCAACGGTTAAATAGTGGAAATAGGATCCATGCCGGAACAAAAAAAGAATTCCCGGGTGTTCTTCAGTCTTTTTCTCATGCTGAGCGCCTTCATTCCCGCTTCCGCCGGCGACAGCAGTGAATGGCATATACGGGTAAAAAATACCGGAGACCTCCCGGCCGGAGAGGCGGTTTATATTGCCGGGACTTTCAATTACTGGGATCCCGGCGATCCGGATTATCGTTTGCAGCGCAATGCGGACGGAAGCTGGCAGATCCGTATGGAACTTCCCGCGGGCAAGACGGAATTCAAGTTTACCCGCGGAAGCTGGGATAATGTCGAGACAAAAGCAAAAGGTGCAATGCGGCAAAACCGCCGGATACGTTTACATAAAGCACTCCATCGCCGGCAATACCGGATCACCAGCTGGCAGGATCCGGCTCTTTCCCGGGAAATAGAAGCAAGCATCAGCGGAACAGTGGATATCCTTCCGGAATTTGCGATTCCGCAATTGCAGCGCAGCCGCAGAATCTGGATCTATTTGCCCCCCGCTTATGCACAGTCGAACGCGCATTATCCGGTCCTTTATATGCAGGACGGTCAGAATTGTTTTTCCCAAGCAAGCGCTTTCGGCAGAGAGTGGCAGGCGGACGAGACACTGGAGAAACTGATTCGAAAGAAAAAGATCCCTGCCCTTATCGTTGTTGCCATCGATAACAGTCAGGATCACCGATTGAGTGAATATTCCCCTTTTGTTTATTCTCATGAAAAGCGCGAAGTAAAGCCCGAAGGCGAATTATATGCGGCTTTTATCGCTCAAACCTTAAAGCCCTATATCGATGCGCATTATCGTACTCTGCCCGGTCGCGAGCACAACGGCCTGCTAGGTAGTTCCCTGGGAGGCCTGATCTCGCTCTGCACGCTGCTGAACTACCCGGAAAGCTTTTCAAAGGCAGGCTGCATGTCCTCATCATTTCGGCTTTTCCCCGGAAAAATACAGGCATACATTGCCGAAAGGCCCTTCCGGTATCCCGTCCGGATCTGGATGGATATGGGTACAAAAGAATCGGACCGGGACCGCCGCAAAGCCCATCAGGAGACAAGCGCCCGGGCGCTGCGCGAAAGTGCATCGGAACTGCGTTACCGGGTAATCATTGGCGGAGAACATAACGAAGAAAGCTGGGGCCGGCGCTTTGGAAGGGTCTTGCGCTATCTTTACGGAGGACGGGATGTACAATGACCTGCAAATCCCGGTCGTAAATTTACCCATGATCGGTATCCGCCGGCAGCAAGCACTGGCTGGCGTGGGTATCCATACACTGGAAGATCTTCTCTATTATGTGCCGCGAAATTATCTGGACCGGAGTTCCGTCAAAGCCATCGGGCATCTGGTGGTCGGGGAATCCTGTACGGTGATCGGTGAGGTTTTGCGCGTGAAACTAATGCAGGCGCACCGGCGGAAAATATTCAAAGTGGAGATCTCGGATACATCGGGTTTACTGACGCTGAACTGGTTTCATGGCATTGAATGGATCAGCAAGGCCTTTAAACCCGGAGATACGGTTTCGGTGTTCGGGAAGGTGGATTTTTATAACGGACTTGTCATGACACACCCGGATTATGATTTTATCGATCAAAAAAGGGATACGTTAAATACCGGTGCCGTGATCCCGGTTTACCCGCTGACCCAGGAACTGCGCCGCAGCGGTTTCAGCAGCCGCTCATTCCGCAAATTGTTCGCATCCGTGCTTGACTTACTGCCACCGGACATTCCCCACGGCATTCCGGAATCCCTGCGGCGGGAACAGGGTTTTATGTCCTTTTCCGAGGCGATCCGGCAACTGCATTTTCCCGGTTCCGCCGAAACTCTGCAATCGGCGCTGCGCCGCTTTAAATTTGAAGAATTTTTCATGCTGCAGTTATTGATGGCGATCCGGAAACAAAAACTGCAGCGGGAAAAGAACAGCGCTCCCTGCAGTAAAGCAGGAGATATTGTCCATCGCCTTTACCATCAGCTGCCCTTTGAACCGACTGGAGCACAGAAACGCGTGGTTAAGGAGATCTATGCCGATCTGCGCGGCGAAGTCCCGATGAACCGGCTGCTCCAGGGCGATGTGGGCTCCGGGAAGACCCTGGTAGCGGCAATGTGCGCCGCCATAATGACCGCGAATGGCTATCAGACGGCCATCATGGCACCGACGGAGATCCTTGCGGAACAGCATGCCCGGCATTTTCGCCGGGAATTCGAACGTCTTGGCGTGGAGTCCTGCCTGATCACGGGAAAAACGCCGCGCAAGCAGCGTGAAACAATGCTGGAAGGAATTGTTCTTGGAAAGATCCCCATTGTGATCGGAACGCATGCGCTCATATCCGATGACGTACGCTTTCATGCTCTCGGTCTGGTCGTGATTGATGAGCAGCACCGATTTGGCGTCGAACAGCGGGGCTCCCTGATCGGGAAAGCCGCACAGCCGCATGTGTTGGCCATGACAGCCACCCCCATTCCCCGTACACTGAGCATGGCGCTATACGGAGATATGGATGTATCACTGATCGATGAGATGCCGCGGGGACGAAAGCCGGTGCGTACCAAAGTAGTGGAACCCGGTCGGCTTGAGCAGGTTTACCGTTTTCTGGAAAAGGAAATGCAGGCCGGCAGACAGGTCTATGTAGTTTATCCGCTGATCAGTGAATCGGAAAAGATGGATCTGCAGGCGCTTGAGCAGGGTTTTTCCGATCTTAGCCGCCGTTTTTCGGAGTACCGGCCCGAAATGCTGCACGGAAAAACAAAGAAAGAGGAAAAGCTGCGCATTATGCAGGATTTTATGGAAGGCCGGTCGAAAATGCTGGTCAGCACGACCGTGATCGAAGTGGGTATCGACAATCCCAGGGCCAGCGTCATGCTCATTGAAAATGCGGAACGTTTCGGACTCAGTCAGCTGCATCAGCTGCGCGGCAGGGTTGGCCGCGGAACGGAGGCTTCCTGGTGCATCCTGATCCGTCGCAGTGATGCGGATATAGCTCTGGAACGCCTGCAGGTCCTTGAAAAGAACAACAACGGTTTCCGTATCGCGGAAGAAGATTTGCGGCAGCGCGGACAGGGGGAAATGTTTGGCGTGCGGCAACATGGCTTGCCGGAATTCAGGTTTGTGGACATGTACACGGATCGTCCTCTTCTGGAAACTGCACGGAAAGCGGCCTTTGATCTGATAAAATCCGATCCGCATTTGCTCAAAACGGAGCACCGTGATCTGCGCGCTTATTTTTTACGCCATTATAAAGACAAGTTACGGCATGCAGGGATTTCATGAATTCCGGGTTTACTCCCAAGATCCTGAATGATTGACGACAGGCGAAAATTTTAACTATTCCATTTCTCCCATACTCCCTCACTCCTATACTCAGGAATCCGGGTATAATGCGGATTGTATAATCAAGTGAAAGCGGGCTGGAGCGGGAAGGCCTTAGGGGCTTCCCGGAGTCAATCCGATCGGAGATTGGATTGACTCAAATAAATTGACTCAAATAAATTGACTCAAACCGTTACTGCAGCGCTTCCCGGCTATCAAAACTGCGGTAAGGACTCAACTGCTCAAGTATAAAGCGATGCGCAGATGAAGAATTCGCGATAATTTCACTGAGAATCCTGCCCAGCCCGGGACCCAGCATAAAACCCTGTCCGCACATGCCGATGGCAAGAAAATTGTTCTCCATTTCCCGGTTATAGCCGATCATCGGGAAAGCGTCGGGCGTCATGGGATACAATCCCCGCCAGGTTCGGCGGATCCGCAGACCCCGCAGGCGCGGATAAATGCCGATCATCCGTCTGACGACCAGCGGCAGAAATTCCGAGGTATTGTCGCAATCAAATCCGTTCCGCGCAGGATGCGGCGTGATGCAGAATACGATCTGCCCTTCTTTATTCTGATAAAAATAGTAATTTTTGGAATCCTTTTCCGGTCGCATATCTACGATCATGGGATCGAAAAGTGCCTGTACCGGCTCGCTGATCCCGGCTTCATGCGAATCGGGGTTGACCGGGAAATCCTGACCGCTTAGTTTTGCGATGGCGGCGGCATGCGCACCGGCGCAATTGATGACCAGACCGGCGGAATAGATGCCTCCCTTTGTACGAACTTCTTCGATCTGCTTTCCCCGGATCCGCATTTCACGGACTTCTTCTCCGAAATAAAAATCCGCGCCACACTTTCTTGCCAGCTGAAAATAGGCATCGGAAGTCAATAGCGGCGAAGCGGAACCGTCCTCCGGAGAAAAGGTGCCGCCAAGCAGTCCGACAGGATTGATTCCAGGTATCAGACGCATGATTGCATCCGCGGAAAGCCAGGAAATGTTGAGCTTGTAGCGGGTCTGGATCTGCAAAAGTTCCTTGAAGGTCCTTTCCTCTTCACGGCGATAGGCCGGGTAACAGTAACCGCCCTGTTTCCAGTGAATATCATAACCGTATTCTTCCTGCATAGCTGCAAGACAATGGATGCTTTCCTGGCAGATAGCGATCTTGGCGGGATCGGAATGGGTCGCACGCACACCACCGATCGCCGCACGGTTTTGTCCGCGCCCGACGGAGGCTTCCTTTTCCAGAACCGCAACCCGGAGTTTTTCGGATGCCAGATAGAAAGCCAGAGGAACGCCCACACTGCCGGCGCCGATGATCAGAATATCGTAGTGTTTTGTCACAGATCCTCCCGGCTCTTTTCCGTATCTTCGTTGATCAGCGCCTGCATGGGTATTTCGACCGAAAGAGGACGCTTGCGGTTAGGGGTCAGTGTTTCGGGAGAAATGCCCAGATCGCGAAAGATCTTCGGGAGTAATAGTGCGCAGTTCCTTCCGCCGCAGGATCCCATACCCACACGCAAGACCTTTAGCTGATTCAGATCGCGGACCGCGTGTTCCCGGATGAATTTCCGGATCTCTCCTGCCGTGACCATTTCGCAATGGCAAAGATAAGCATTATCGGGAACATAAGAAAGATCCGTGTTTTCGGAAGCTTTGGTCTCCGACTCCGCCTGGACCCGGATTCCGGCGATCTCCGTGGCATTTTTCAGGGACACCGCCATTGTCAATAAGGTTGTCCGGGTCTTTTTATGAAAACGGATTTGTTCGACGGTCCCGTCCTCAAGGTAATTCCCTTCAATATCGGTCAGCGGCAAGGTCGCTCCGGGTTCGAACCCGGGAATGAATTCATAGGGCAGCACCAGTTCCGCACGTTTCCCGTCCAACTGCCTTGCAAGTGTGATCGCCAGTCCGGGACAAATTGCCACGCACTGCATACAGCCGGTACATTTGCCGGTATATTCCGGTACATCCAGAATATTATGAAGGCGGGGATGCAGCTGAATGGCATTGACGGGGCAGATACTTACGCAAGGATTGCAGGGGATTTCCTGCAGGCAGTGAATGATCGGTTGAAAATTTTCCTTGAGTTCTATTTGCTGGCGGGGATAGGTTTTCCCCGGCGGACTTTTAAGAACACGCGCTTTTTCATAGTAAGTTTCGTCGATTTTTATATCTTTTCCCAGCAATTTGGCCATTTTCAATCCGCTGATGCGTCCGCCGAACATGGCAGAGGATGCTTCCGCGATCGCTTCAGCATCACCGGCTTTGAGTACCGGGAATCCAAATTCTTGTGCCATTTCAAAGAATTCGTCAATGGGTGCCAGTCCCACGGCAATCAGCAGAGTATCCACATCAAAGGTTTTTGCGGTTTCCAGCAAGGGATTACCTTCTTCATCGACCTCCGCAATAGTCACGCGTTCGATCTTGTCATTTCCGCCGGCGCTCAGAACCGTATGCCGAAGATAAAGAGGAACGCCCATACGGCGGATCTTGTCCGCATGGACCTTGTAACCGCCGGGCTGCGGAAGAATATCGCAAATCCCCTTTACGCTGATCCCGGCCTGCAGAGCATGATAGGCAGCGATCAGTCCCACATTCCCGCTGCCGACGATGAAAATTTTACCGGCAGCACGGACTCCGTCACGGTTGACCAGGGTCTGAAAGGCGCCGGCGCCAAAAACTCCCGGCAACTGGTTCCCGGGAAAGATCAGAGAACGTTCGCGTGCACCGGCGGAGATCAGCAGGCCTTTAAAATCAACAAGAGCGTAGTTTTTGTTGCCGATAAATAATCCTGCTTTGCGGTCTTTGTAGATACCGGCAACAAGGGTGTCGCTCAGAATACGGATACCGGCATGTACGCGCAGCTGTTCTTCCAGAAGTTCGGCGATCCGGTGTCCGCGCGTTCCGGCGTAACAGTCGGCAGTGGAACCGAAGAATTTATGCGTCTGGAGCAGAAGTTTTCCTCCGGGCCTTGTTTTGTCATCCGCCAGAATGACCGAAAAACCGGCATTTGCCAGCTCCAATGCCGCAGTCATTCCGGAAGGACCTCCTCCTACGACCAGAACGTCACAGCCATCGTTCAGCGACCGGGATTTTCCGGGTTTACGCTTGCTTTCCGCCAATTCCGGCAAGCCTTCCAGTGTGCGGACATCCATGCCTGCTTTCAGGGGGGTAATGCAGGATTTCAGGGGAATACCATTAATGAGGACCGTGCAATGCGAACACTGACCGTTAGCACAAAAGATCCCCTGGGAAAGATGATTCCGGTAGTGATAAGAAAACGTATGGATACCGTTCGCGATCAGAGCGGAAGAAACCGGCTCGCCTTCATGTCCACTGCAGCTTTTGCCGTTACAGGTAAAAAGAACTTCTCGCTTCCCCGGAATGTCCAGTACCGGGTGCTTCTTAATATATTGCACAGAATACTCCTAATAAACAGCGAAAATGTAGTGAAAAAATCCCGGAAAATCATGAAAAATATCTTTCACGGTCAATTAAACGTCAATCGCTGTTCTTTCATTTAAAAATAAATATATTAAATTAAGAAGGTTAAAAAAACATGATGTACTAAAAAAAACGGTTCAATTTCAGATAAAATCATTTAAATTAGAGAAATAAATATCAATTATAGTCACTAACGGATAACATATATGACGAAACATACAAAAGGAGCACTGATCATTGAACAACACCGTCATCACGGTGAGGCGATCTATGCTGACATTAAGGGTATCTTTGACGAATACCAGATTGCATCGTCGCTGGCAGAAGCCTCCGCATTAACGGAACGTTTCGATTTCGACATGATCATCATTAATCCGTTTTTCCCTGATGGCAGCGGAAGGATCTACATTAAAAGCCTTAAAGAAAATGTGAAAACCCAGAATATTCCGATAGTCGTGACCAGTGATTTACCGGAGAAGACCGTTAAACTGGATTTCTATGCCGTTGGTGCGGATGCATATTTTGAAATGCCCTATGATATCGACAAATTTCGCGCTACCGTACAGGAAAAACTCAACAGGCACGTGAAAGTCCTGCTGAACAACGGTATTGATACCGTTACCGGTTTTATGCCTCGCAATGATTTCGAAGCCATATACCGCAAGGAACAGCAATTCGCGGCCGATGTGAACAAAGAGCTGGCACTTGGGATCGTCGCTCCCGTAGACATAGATTTTGTCATCAGAGACTACGGTCTGGAGGCGGGAGATAAGCTGATGTCAGTATTAAGCCGCCTGATGCGCGGGATGTGCAAACAGGAATTGAAAGCAAGCATGTGGACACAAAAATCCATCGTTTTTATTGTGCCCGATAAAAATATCCTGGAAATAAAAAAAGGCCTTGAGCTAATCCGCAAGAAATATCTTGAAGAAATGAAAGATATTACAAAATTACAGTTAACGCCGGGATTGCGTGTCGTACTGGATAAAATGAGTCCCGAGCTTCCGCTTGTCGGAGCCGTTGACAGGATGATCAACCAATTGATCATTATGTCACGCAACGAGAATTTGGAGAGCATTGCCTTTTATGCGGAATATCAGTCACTGAAAAAGCACATCATTATTGCCGATCCGGACCCGGTCAGCGTGAATGTGATCCGGCACCGTCTGAGCAGAGAAGGATATATTGTAGAAAAGGCGGACAGCGCAGAGAAGCTCCTTACGCATCCCGCGCTGAACGATATCGCCGCGCTTCTGGTTGACAGCGCCGTGAGCGGGGGTGGCATTGGTATGGTGAAAGAATTACGCAGGGAGGCTGCTATAAAAGATATTCCCATTATGCTGCTCAGCCGCTACGGACACGAAGAAGAGATCAGTGAAGCCTTTGAAGCGGGCGTTCGGGACTATCTGCTGAAACCTTTTTCTCCGGTGGAATTATCCGCACGTATAAAACGTCTCACCGCCTGAAAAAATTGAAATGATCAATAAAATCAGTACATTGCTGCAAAATTTTGTGAAGGGCGGCGAGGATCCTTTCATTCTCTGGGTGCTGTTGGGATTGCTGGTTTTTTTTACATTCAGTACCGTCATACTTTTTTTTATTGCCTTTTATATCCGTTCCCATAATCTATTGATAGAAAAGCGTAGGGAAAAACAGCATAAAAGCTGGGACCCGTATATCCTGGGGGTCATGGACGGGAGTCTTACTCCGGAAAAAGCATTTCAGGACATCCGGGCCAACTGCTCCATTCCCTATCTGATGTATCTGGAGAAATATATTTCCGTATTGCGCGGAAAAGAAAAAGAACGGCTACAAACACTCGGTACTTTGTCTATGCGGCGCATTAAAAAACTCTTAAACAGCCCGTTCCGCAACATGCGGCTGTTCGGCATTCATTTACTGGCGCTATTTAACCAGGAGGAAGCGTATAAGAGTATTCGTATCGCCAGAAGAGATAAGGATCTTATTCTGCTGGCTATCATAGAAATGCGGATGGCACGGGATCCGGCGATAAAAAAAAGGTTATTGCAATATCTTTTCGGGCTGCCCTTTGTCAGTCCGATTTATATCAGCAATATCGCTGCAGACATGGGGACAGGGATTACTCCTTATTTGCGGGAGATGATCTTAAAAGAAGATCAAAAACCCTTTATACTGATCGTTGCAGCAGAAACGCTGAAACATATGCATGATGCGAGCTGTCTGGACCTGACCGCCTATGTTCTCGGCAAAGGAGGCCAGATGCCTGTAGTGCTTGCCGCCTGGCTGCGGTATATGGAAATGTTCGCCGATGAAACCTATTTGCCGTTCATCAAACCTTTCACCGCACACGCCGAGCTGATGGTGCGTATTGCGGCTATAAGGGCATACATAGAAGCCACTCCACGGCTCTCGGTGTTCTTTATCGAACACTGTTTCAACGATCCCTCAGTACAGATCGCCGTTAATGCGGCCGAAAAACTGCACCTGAGGACCGAACTGCCATATATTGAGATAGATCGGATTGCGGCATTTCGTTGGGGTGAAATTTACAGGGAAATGGTTTACTGATATGCTGTTCACGATCATGGAGATCATCCGTATTTTTAATTATGTCGTGTTTATTTATTTTATCACACTGAACCTCTGGTATTTTATCTTGAATATTTTAGCCTTACGGGGACTCAAACGATATTTGCTGCATTTGGAAGTTACCGGTCCCTATGATAAATTACTGATGCGCAGTGCGCCTCCGGTCACCTTGCTGACGCCCGCATTTAACGAATCCGAAAATTGCATAAAATCTGTCGAAAGCCAGTTAAAAATCCAATATCCCAACATGCGCATTTTGTTTATTAACGATGGAAGCACGGATGATACCCTTGAGAAAATGCTGAATTATTTCGATATGCAGCCGGCCTTCCTGCCTCAGATCGCTTTTCTCGAAACCAAAGCCGTCAAAAAAATCTACCGGAGCAGCAAACACCCGGATCTCTGGCTGATCGATAAGGAAAACGGGAAAAAAGCGGATGCGCTGAACGCGGGGATCAACTACTGCCAGACACCCCTGTTCTGTGCCATAGATAATGATTCGATGCTGGAACAGGATTCCATCTCGCGCGTTGTCCTGCCTTTTATTGAAGATACGCGCACCATTGTCAACGGCGGCATTATCCGCATTGCCAACGGCTGCACTTTTAAAAACGGCCACATCACCAAAGTCGGACTTCCCAAGAATATCATTGCCGCTTTTCAGGTCATGGAATATCTCCGGGCCTTCTACAGCGGCCGACTGGCCTGGGATATGCTGAATGCTTCGCTGATCGTATCCGGAGCTTTTGGCGTCTTCCGTCATTCTACGGTGGTCGCCGCCGGTGGATACAGGCATCAGACCATCGGTGAGGATATGGAGCTGATCGTGCGTCTGCACAAGTATTGTTCGGATAAAAAAATACCTTACCGTATCCGTTATATCCCGGATCCCGTGGCCTGGACCGAAGCACCGGAAACCCTGAAAACACTGGCGAAACAACGGGATCGCTGGCAGCGGGGGCTCATCGATTCCATCAGGCTGCATATTAAAATGCTTTTTCATCCGCGCTATAAAACGGTGGGTTTGCTTGCCATGCCATTTTATTTTATCTATGAAATGCTGGGTCCGATCATTGAAATAAGCGGCTATCTCTTATTCTTTTTCCTGATACTGATAGGATTTGCTTCCACAACCTACATTATTGCATTTCTACTTGTCGCGGTCATCCTGGGAATGGCGCTGTCGGTATTTTCCCTGATACTGGAAGAGCTCAGTTTCCACCGTTACCCGCGCTTCAGGCATTTGCTGAAACTGATAGGACTTGCCCTGATCGAGAATATCGGCTACCGTCAGCTGAACAGCTGGTGGCGGATCAAGGGAACCTGGTCCTATTTAAGGCGTAATCAAAACTGGTATTAATATGGATACAATGTCAAAAAAATCGTTTATCAGAAAAATCTTCGCTTGCATGATACTGCTTGCTTTTACGCTGCCGCTTGCCGCGGAAAACGATTATCAGGCTTTGCACCAAAAGGGCAGGGAATTTTATCAGGGCAACAGGGACCCGGAGGCGCTGGATATTTATAACAAGATACTGGAACAATATCCCGGCGATACGGATGCCCTGCTGTTCCGCGGACGGCTGCTAGCCCGTTTATCATTATTTGAAGAAGCCGAAAAGGATCTGAAGGCGGTCATCAGGAACGCGCCGGATTACAATGATGCCTATTATGCTTTGGTTTCCGTGTTTTACTGGCAGGAGAAAACAGATTCAGCGCGCATTTATCTGGAACGCTGGAAGTTCCGTGATGCGGAAAATCCGGATCTTTATATATTGTCAGCCAGAGTGGCACTTGCCGAAAGGGATCCGACATCTGCACGCAAAGAACTGGAAAACGCTGCAGCGAGAGGTGCTGAAAGTACCGAATTGGGACCGCTTTTACTACAGTCCAATCATTTTCCGGGAAATTTTTACCATCAGGCGGGAATGTATTATGAATATTTACTGCTCGACAGGGGAAAGAGCGACTGGCAGCATGGACAGGCTTATTATCAGTTTAACGGAGAAGGCGTGATCATACGCGGCGAAGTAAACGTTTTCCGGCGCAATGCACAGACAGATATGGCACCGCTTTTTGATGCATATTTCACCCTGAGTGACAAATACTATTTGAACACCCGCTTTCAGGCCGGAGTAAACGGCGTTTTTCTGCCGCGCGTCGATGCACTGGCGGAACTTTTTCGCACCGTAGGCACACGAAACGAGGCGGCTATTTCTTACAGGCTGATGCATTTTGACTCCCTCGCCGTGCATATTCCTTCATTTGCGTGGGCGGCCTATCCCGGAAAATGGTATCTGCGCGATAAGCTGAGTATGATCATCAACCGTGGGATCAGCTGGCAAAACCAGTTGACCCTGCGTTATTTTTTAGGGGATGCCGACAATTACCTGCAGCTGATGCATGTGCTGGGAACGGATTTTAACGTGCTTAACAACGAATGGCTGCAAAGTATGTCTTTTGCGCTAAGCTACTCCAGGACACTAACCGAAGATATACCGCTGCTAGCCGTATTGTCGTGGACGCGTGACGAGGACGGAACGAACCGGATCGGCGGCTCGCTGGGTCTCTCTTACCGCTGGTAAGCATCATTGCGAAAGCATGTTGAAAAAAATCGGAGTTGACATGCAATCAACTTGTGATATCTGTTGAATTTGCGTAGTTTTTTCGCGTAGAATAACGAGCAACAGCAAAATTCCGGAGTTGATATGATCACCAAAGAACAAGCCTTGCGCTATCATGCGGAACCGCGGCCGGGAAAACTGACGGTACGCAGCAGTAAAGCCTGCGAAACGCAGGAAGAACTCAGTCTGGCCTATACGCCCGGTGTGGCCGAACCCTGTCTGGAGATCGAAAAAGATCCCGCCGCCGTTTATCAATATACCAATAAAGGTAATCTGGTAGCTGTAATTTCTAACGGCACAGCCGTTCTGGGACTCGGAAATATCGGCGCCGCAGCCGGAAAACCGGTCATGGAGGGCAAAGGCGTGCTTTTTAAACGCTTTGCGGATGTGGATGTCTACGATATCGAACTGGATACACGGGATCCGGACGAAGTGATACGGATCGTCAAGGCTATGGAGCCGACCTTCGGCGGGATCAATCTGGAAGACATTAAAGCACCGGAATGTTTTTATATCGAAGAGACCCTGAAACGGGAGATGCCTATCCCGGTTTTTCACGATGATCAGCACGGGACTGCCATTATTTCGGGTGCCGCTTTGCTGAATGCCTGTGAAGTGCAAGGCAAGAAACTCCGGGATTGCCGTATCGTAATCTCGGGTGCCGGAGCGGCAGCCATATCCTGTGCGCTGCATTACGAGCAGCTGGGTGCCCGTCACGAGAATATCCTGCTTTGTGACCGCAAGGGTGTCATTCATTGCGAGCGCAGGGAGCCCATGGATGAGAAGAAACGCTATTTTGCTGCAAATACAAAGGCACGCGATCTGGCAGATGCCCTGGAAGGAGCGGATATATTTATCGGCCTGTCGGTCGGCGGTATTGTCAGCACAGAAATGATCCGGCGCATGGCGGATAAGCCCGTTCTCTTTCCAATGGCAAATCCGCTCCCTGAGATTGCCTATGAACAGATCCGTGCAAGCCGGCCGGATGCCGTTGCAGGGACGGGACGTTCGGATTACCCGAATCAGGTAAACAACGTTCTGGGTTTCCCCTTTATTTTCCGCGGAGCCCTGGATGTGCGCGCTGCCTGCATCAACGAGGCAATGAAGATCGCGGCTACCCATGCCCTGGCTGCTCTGGCAAAAGAAAACTGCATTCCGGAAGTGGAAAAGGCGTACGGCGGAACCCATTTTGAATTCGGTCCGGATTACCTGATCCCCAAACCCTTTGATCCCCGGGTATTTATCGAGGAATCACTGGCCGTTGCCGAAGCGGCGGTTCGCAGCGGGGTCGCAGGCAATCCTCTGAAAAGCGCCGTATACCGCCGGCATCTTGAAGAACGTCTGCAAATGATGAGAAAATCCTCATAGTCATTTGGTGTCCGTAATCACATAAGCGACGCCGATCCCCGGGATGTGAACTTTATTTTATGAAAGAAGTGAAATATTTCTTATAATTAAACCGGATTGAGAGAGGGAAAGCATATAGATGCAAAAGGGGACCATAGGGGAAGCAAATGCAGCGATCTGATAAATCCAGGGTAAATCGATTTGCCGGTCTCTTTATGACTGTTGTTTTTCTTTTTTGCGGCGTGTTTCCACTCCGTGCGGATACGATCATAAACCCGCAACGAACGCTCAATTATAATGCTCTGGAATTTGATCTGCGTAAAAATATCCTCATCCTGAACTCTTATCATCAGGGCTATGCCTGGACCGACGGTATTGTCGAAGGGATACTGGAAGCCTTTCACCAGGAAAAGTTCAATGCGGAAATTCATATAGAGAACCTGGATACCAAACGGATCCTCGATCCCGAGATATGGAAGAAGAAACTGCTGGTAAAAATGGAGTCCTATTCCCCGGATTATCTGGACCTGATCATTGTTTCCGACGATGATGCTCTTTACACTTTAATGGATATCGGCCACCAATACCACCATATTCCCATTGTTTTCTGCGGTGTGAACCGCGAACCCGAAACGATTCGGGAGATCTGTCCCATGTTCATCGGCGTACGGGACAATATTCCGTTTGGGGATAATATTGATCTGGCTTTAAAACTGTTCCCCGAGACCCGCCACTTCGCTATCGTTACCGATAATTCCTCTACCGGCATTTCTCACCGGGTGACTGCGGAAAACGCAATCGCCGGAAGAGATCTCCCGGATATTGAATGGATCTGGCTGGACGGTACAAAAGGATTGACCACGCCGGACCTGATCCGGGCTATAAGAGGCCTGCCCGAAAAAAGTGTCGTGATATTTTCCATCTGGCAAATCGACGGAAAACTGCAATTCTGGGATCCGGCAATATACTATAAAGAGATCCTGGCTTCCTCACCGGTACCCGTACTGACCAATACGGGTGTGGGATTGTATGAGGGTTTTCTGGGTGGCAGGATAACCGGCGCAAAACACCAGGGTTATGAAGCAGGGAAACTTGGAGTGCGGATCCTGAAAGGGGAGGCACCTGCAAGTATTGAGATACCGGATGATTTGAATGAATACTATTTTGACTGGATGCAAATGCGGCACTGGAAGGTCCGGAAAAGCGAACTTCCGGATAATTCAATCATAATCAACCGTCCCCAAACAATCTACCGGCAGTATACCTTATTTTTCTGGGTTACGCTGAGCCTGATCATTATTCTCTTTATCCTTTTCTGGATCGTACTGATCTACCATTTCCGTTACCGGTATTATGAAGAAGAACGCAGCCGACTCAGTGCCAAGACCCAACAGCTGGCGCAGCGCTTCAAGATTCTTTTTGAACAGTCCGGTTATGCCGTGTTGATCTTTCATGCGGAGACGGGTGTCGTATATGAGGTGAATGAACAAGCCTGCGCGCTTTTTGCTATGAACGAAAAGGATTTCCTCAACTATTCGCTGAAAAATTATTTTAAGGATTATGATAAGATCAAAGCCGGTTTATTGGATTTGAAGGATACCCTGATAGAAAGAAAACTGCGCCGGGCGGACGGTTCTTCCTTTTACGCTCAAATATTTATCAATTTTCTGGAAGAAAACGGCGAAATGTATGTTTATGTGATTATTAACGATATCTCGATACGAAAAAAACAGGAACAGGAGATCATTCAGGGCGGGGAAAGGCTGAGCGAAACCCTGCTGATCAGCAAAAACTCCTATTGGGAATGGGATTACGCCCGGAAACTTCTGAGGAAAGATGACAGTTTCTGGCGGGCTCTGGATATTGATCCCAAAAATCTTGCAGAAGACCCCGAAAGTTCAGATTATTATCTTCAGCACGTGCACCCCGATGATATTGAAAATTTCAAGTCACGAATAAATAAAGCGATAAACGGGGAATGCGAAACCATCCAGACGGAATTGCGGATGTGTTTTAATGACCGTGATATCTGGGTCGAAATCCGCGCTGTTGTTTCCGGACGGGACGCCCGGGGGAAGGGTACACGGATCAACGGGTTTATGATGAACATCGATAAACGGAAGCGCCAGGAAGAAGAATTGATCCAGGCAAAGAAACAGGCGGAAGAATCCAATCGCTTAAAATCCGCCTTTATTTCCAATATCAGCCATGAGATACGCACACCCTTGAACGGGATCGTGGGATTTTCCAACCTGCTGGGTCGCGAAAATATCAGTTTGGAAGATAAACGGAAGTACCTGAGTTTTATCAATGAGAACAATGACCTCCTTTTAAAGCTTATCGATGATATTCTGGAGATATCCCAGATCGAGACGGATTCCGTTTCCTTGCATTACGAGATCTGTAATCTGCAGAAATTATGTACGGACCTTATCCTGCAGGAACGGATGATCATCAGTTCCGGTATCGATATCGGGTTGACGGAGGCAACGGAACTCGTAGCGGAGATAGATAAGATCAAGGTAATGCGAATCTTAAAGAACCTGCTGTCAAATGCCCGGAAATTTACTAAGGAAGGCAATATCCGCCTGGGATACCGACTTCTGCAGGATCAGATCGAATTCCGCGTTTCCGATACCGGGATCGGTATTGCACCCGAGATGCACGGAAAGATTTTTGAGCGCTTTGTTCAGGTGGATCCTTTCAGCAAGGGTACGGGTCTGGGTCTTGCCATATCCCGGGCACTGGTGGAAAAAATGGGGGGCAGTATCCGCGTAGAATCTGAACCCGGGAAAGGAAGCACCTTTATTTTTACGATCGCTTACCGGAAAGCGAAACTCAGCATCGAAGATATCGAGCCTCTTTATGGAGATCAGAATAAAGGTGCTGTGCCGAAAACGAAGAGAAACATTCTGATCATCGGCAGTGATGAAAGTAATATTGTGCTTTTAAATGTCATTCTCAGCGGAAAATATTCGATATCCCGTATATCCGGCAGTGAAAATATGACGGATGCAGCGGAACGCTACAAACCCGATCTGCTAATTTTTGATTTGAATATGCAAAAGCAAGCCATCGGGGATTTTTTACCGCTGCTGAATGATTTGTCGCATACCCTTCCTCTTTTTACCATCCAGCCTGCATCGCGGAGCGGGGTTGTGAAAGAGCTCAAGGGAATACCTGTTGCGGAACGGATCGTAAAACCTATCAATATCAAATGGTTACTGGATCTGCTGGATAAATATCTCGGAGACGATAAGGAAAAAAGAGAAAAAGTTTCCGGGTCGTAAGATCTCAGGTTAAAGTTCAATATTTTCAAAAGCGTATCAGGCCATTCCCGTCTCGCCGGCGATGCCTTCCATAGCCGAAACGGCTATTTCCATAAATTGTGTCAGCTCCATTCCGGCATGCAGGGCGGCATCCCGGATAAAATCGCGGTTTACCTTTGCGGCGAATGCAGGGGACTTAAATTTCTTCATCAGGGAGCTTACCTTGGTGCCGGCGATCTTTTTATCCGGTCGCAGGATGACATAAGCGGTAATTAGTCCGGTAATGTTTTCCGCTCCGGCCAAAATATATTCCAGGCGGCTGCTCCTGCGGTAAGAAAGCCCGGGTATACCTTCCACGTGAGCCAGAATAGCATTAAAGAGCTCGGGAATATTATAATTGGCTGCTTTTAAAAGTTCTACCGTATGGGTTCCGTGCCGCTGCATATCATCGCCGATCTCATCCAAATCCAGATCATGCAGCAGTCCGCAGATACCCCAGAATTCCGCATCTTCGCCCAGCTGAAGCGCCAGTGCCCGCATGATCACTTCGGTCTCACGCGAATGGTGTCGTAAATATCCGGTTTTCAGGTATTTGTCAAAAAGCATCCCAGCTTCGTCGTAAGAGATATGGGTCTTTTGCTCCATGTTCGTTATCCTTATTTTTTACCTATATAATTTACGGAAAGCTCTGCGTTATAAAAGCAAATATTTATCCGGTTCCGTCCCGGGGCTGCCCGATGCAGCTGCGGTAACTGCATTTTTTTCAATATTAGCTTTTGGTTATATAACAAATATTTATTAGAATTCAACGTGAACAACAGGTAATCATGAGGAGTGGAAACATGAATTTACATTGGTTGGACTTCAGCGTGATCATTGTGTTTTTTATCGTGATCTTTGGAATTGCGGCATATTATTCCCGCAAGGCGGGCCAGGGGACAGACCAGTTCTTTTTATCGGGACGGAATCTGCCCTGGTGGTTGGCCGGTACGGCCATGGTCGCTACCACCTTTGCGGCTGACACCCCGCTTGCCGTTACCGAACTGGTCGCCAGGAACGGGATAGCCGGGAACTGGCTCTGGTGGAATATGGCCATCGGCGGTATGCTGACGGTCTTTTTCTTCGCCCGTCTGTGGCGGCGTTCCGGGGTAATGACCGACGTGGAATTCGTGGAATTCCGTTATTCCGGGAAAACCGCGGCTTTTTTGCGCGGGTTCCGGGCGATCTATCTGGGCTTGTTCATGAATGTCATTATTCTTGGCTGGGTGCATAAGGCGATGGAAAAGATATTTGCCGTGACGGTGCCGGAAGTGAATGCCTTTTTACTGGTGTGCATTACCGCGCTGATCATTGCCGTCTATGCTTCCGCTTCCGGCTTGCTGGGAACATCCCGGACAGACAGCTTCCAGTTCCTTTTCGCAATGGCGGGCTGCATTATCCTGGCGGTGATTGTGGTCAAACTTCCGCAGATCGGAGGACTGGCGATGCTGAAGAGCAAGCTGCGTCCGGAATTGCTGGAATTTGTACCGCGAATCGGTAATGTAACCGTGAAAGGTATTACCGGGGGAGCCATGGCGCTGAGCGTGGGTGCATTTATTGCGCATATCGCCTTGCAGTGGTGGGGCACCTGGTATCCGGGAGCCGATCCCGGTGGCGGCGGCTACGTGGCTCAGCGGATGATGTCGGCCAAAGACGAAAAGCACAGCCTTTTTGCCACCTTATGGTTTACAATCGCACATTATACCATCCGTCCCTGGCCCTGGATCCTGGTCGCACTCTCTGCGCTGGTGCTTTTACCACGAGCCGAAAACACGGATATCCTGCGGGCGCAGAACCCGGAAATGTATGTGCTGGCCGAGAATGCATTTAATAACCCGACACTGTTAAAATCCGACGATGCCGTCTACCGCAGTGAAGCCTTTCAGGCATATTATGAAAAGTACGAAAATACCGTCGACCCTGGCCGCATGTATCCCAAACTGATGCTGCGCTATCTTCCCAAAGGTCTGCTGGGTCTGCTGATCGCGGTGTTCCTTGCCGCATACATGTCTACCATAGCATCGCAGCTGAATTGGGGGACTTCCTATATGATCAATGACTTTTACCGGCGCTTTTTAAGGAAGGATCAGAGTGAAAAGCATTACGTAATGGCTTCGCGGATCACCATGCTGCTGATGATCGCGATCTCGCTGCTGGTGACCCGCTATTTGCTGACGACCATTTCCGGAGCCTGGGAATTCATTATCAATGCCAGTGCCGGACTGGGACTGGTACTGATCCTGCGTTGGTGGTGGTGGCGGGTGAATGCCTGGTCCGAGATCGCCGCTATGGTCGCTCCGCTGATCATTTATCCGATAGCCAGGGCTTTCGGGCTGGAATCGCCGATCACCCTGTATCCCACGATCTTCGGCACTACACTGGTCTGGGTCCTGGTTACCTTACTGACGAAACCTGCAGACGAAGCGACCCTGAAAAAATTCTACGCCAGAGTGCATCCGGGCGGCTGGGGATGGAAAAAGATCGCCGTGCAAATGCCGGAAGTCAAAAGCGATACCGGTTTTGGCCGTATGTTCTTGTCATGGGGCGCCGGTGTGGTACTCGTCTATACCTTCCTGTTCGGTTTGGGAAAGCTCTTTTTCATGGAATGGGGTATGATGAGCCTTTATTTCGCCCTGGCTGCCGCATCTGCCGTTGTCATTTATTTTAACATGAAAAAACAGGGTTTTGAAACCCTGGGAAAATAAAGGAACAGACTTATGAAAGGGATGATTGTATACTATTCAAAATACGGTTCGACCCGTGCCTATGCCGAGCTTTTGGCGGACAAAACCGGTTGGACCGCCAGAGCGATAAAAACGGCAAGCAAAAAGGAGCTGATGGACGCCGATGTGCTGGTTCTGGCTTCGCTGATCCGTATCGGGAAAATGCCCATCCGCAAGTGGGCAAAAAGCCATGCTTCAGCCCTGAAGAAAAAACACCTTATCATCCTGGCTACCGGCGGCAATCCGGCATCGGAAAAGGATTATTACAAACAAAACATTCTGAAGAACCTGGGATTCCTGAATCTGAAACCGGAACAGTGTTTCGGACTGGGCGGTCGGAAGATCCGGGCGGAAATGAAGGGCATGGATGCGTTTATGTTCAACATGCTGGAAAAGCTGCCGGCAGGGCCGGAAGAACGTGATGATATCCTGCGGGATGTAGACCATTTTGATCCCGCCGGCCTGGACAGGGTCCTGGATTATATGAAGGATCAAAAGCTGATACAGAAAGGAAGAGAATGAAACGGACAATCTTGTACATGATCATGATCTTATTCGGATTGAATATCCTGCTTGCCGCTCCGGAAGCTCCAAAACACGAATTTCGCGGCGTCTGGCTTTCGACCGTTGCCAATATCGATTGGCCGGTACAGCGAACGGATTCCGAAGCGAAGAAAAAAGCGGATCTGCTGCGCTATCTGGATACTATGAAAGAAACCGGTTTGAATGCCGTAGTATTTCAGGTCCGCCCCTCCTGCGATGCCATGTATCCCTCTCCGCTTGAACCCTGGTCCTACTGGTTCAGCGGACAACAGGGCGAGGGTCCATCCACCGACTCCCTTTGGGATCCGCTGGCCTTTGCCGTGGAAGAAGCCCATCAGCGGGGAATGGAACTGCATGCCTGGGTAAATCCCTACCGGGCCGTAGTAAATCCCGCCATGGCCGACAGTGCCGGTTATATATCGGAACAGCACATATCGCGGCAGCGGCCCGACTGGCTCCTGAAATTTAACAGTGTATACATTCTGGATCCCGGTAAAGCCGAAGTTCGGGAATACATTACAAAAGTATTTATGGATATCGTCAATCGCTATGATATCGACGGACTGCACATGGATGACTATTTTTATCCCTACAGTCCCATACAGAACGAAGATACGCTGACTTTTATCGAAGAAAACCGCGGTATTACGGATATCCATGACTGGCGCCGCGATAATATCAATCTGCTGGTTAAAATGGTCTCCGACAGTATAGACGCCGTGAAGCCATGGGTCAAGTGGGGTATCAGCCCCTTTGGGATCTACCGTCCGGGTACTCCGGAAGGCATCGAAGGCTTTGATGCCTGGTCGGTGTTGTACTGCGATCCGCTGGCCTGGCTGGAGGCTGGAACCGTCGATTATATCACGCCGCAGCTATACTGGCCTTTCGGTGGGGGACAGGATTACGGAAAGCTGATGCCCTGGTGGGCGGAATTGTCCCAAAAGCACAAACGGCATTTTTATCCCGGCCAGGCCTTGTACCGTGCCGCATCGGACCGTTTCCCCGAGGGTGAGATCCCGCGGCAGATCCGCTTGAACCGGGAAGTAAAAGGCTGTCAGGGCAGTATTTTCTTTACGGCCAACAATTTTTACAGCAATCCTAAAAATACTATCGACAGCCTGAAACTGGATCTGTACCGCTATCCTGCCTTGTGGCCGGTACTGGAACACCAGGCAACGAATCCGCCGGATTCCCCTAAGGTTTTTAGCGAACGTATTCCCGGTGCTGTCCGCATCGGCTGGACACCTGTGGACAATACCTGGGCTTACGTGATCTACCGGGGATCGTCCCGCAAGGATCTTGGCAGGGATGGGAGCAGTATCATTCACATTACCCGTGACCGGGCTTGCACCTATGACGATACGGAAGAAGGATCCTGGTATTATGCCGTCTCGGCGCTCGATTTCCATAAATCCGAAAGCCGGCTAGCCTATACGGAAAGCGATTTTGTCTCTCCTTTGCGCCCCGAACACCGGAGCAGTGACACATTTGGGAAAGTCCTTTTCCGCTGGGAATCTTTTCCCGGTGCCGGAACCTATCATATCCAGGTCGCGGCTGACGAGGGGTTTGAAACCATTATTTATGAAGAACGCATGCTGAGCGGGAACCGGTTCCGGAAAAGCCTGCGGAAAGGAATGCAATATTACTGGCGCATAAAAGCCGACAGCAGCAATATCTGGTCGCCGGTCTGGCAGTTTGAACGCTGAAATTAACTTATGTTTGAGAGGAGATTCGTGAAAAAAATACCAATCCCGGCATGGGTCCTTATGCTGCTATTATCTTTTCTTGGAGCTGAACCGCATTCCCCGAAACGGGAGTTCCGTGCCGTGTGGCTTTCCACCGTTACCAATATCGACTGGCCGAAATCGCGATATGATTCCGATACGAAAAAACAGGATGATCTGCGGAATTACCTGATCAAACTTAAGGAAAGCGGTTGTAATGCCGTATTATTTCAGGTACGCTGTTCCTGCGATGCCATGTATAAATCCCAGATCGAACCCTGGTCTTACTGGTTCAGCGGAAAGCAGGGCCGGGCTCCCGAACGGGATTGGGATCCGCTGGCATTCGCGGTGGAAGAGGCACATAAACTGGGAATGGAACTGCATGCCTGGGTCAATCCCTACCGTGCCGTGGTCAACCCTACCAGCACTAATCTGAACAACAGCGATTATCTCAGCGATGCGCACGTTACCCGAACGCATCCCGAATGGATCCTGAAATTCAGCGATGTCTATATTCTGGATCCCGGTCTGCCGGATGTGCGCCGCTATATCCGCGATGTGCTGATGGATATTGTGGTCCGCTACGATATTGACGGCCTGCACATGGATGATTATTTCTATCCCTACAGCGGAATTACATTCCAGGATACGGCAACCTTTTCTCTGGATCCGCGAGGCTTTGAAAATATTCACGATTGGCGCCGGGATAATATCAATCTGCTGGTACAATCGGTGATGGACAGTATCAATCAAAGCAAACCCTGGGTCAAATGGGGCATTAGTCCCTTTGGCATTTACCGCCCGGGAGTGCCGCCCGGGATTACAGGCATGGATGCCTATAATGTGCTGTACTGTGATCCGCTGGCATGGCTGGAGGACCGCAGTGTGGATTATCTTACTCCGCAATGTTACTGGCCCTTCGGCGGCGGGCAGGATTACGGAAAACTGATACCCTGGTGGGCGGAGCAGTGTCTGGCAAATGAGCGGCACTTTTACCCTGGACAAGCCATGTACCGTGCAGGAGCCGATAATTTTCCCCGTGGGGAAATCCCGCGACAGATCCGCCTTAACCGCAAAACCCCGAATTGTGACGGAAGCGTTTTCTTTACCGCTAATGATTTTTACGATAACCACAAGAATACCATCGATAGCCTGAAGCTGGACCTGTACCGTCATCCGGCGCTTTGGCCCGTGATGACCTGGAAGGATAGCATTGCGCCCGCAGCTCCGCAAAACCCGCAGTTTTTGGTGGATGGAACAGGAAATAAGGCCCTCTCCTGGGATGCGCCGCCCTACAGCGATCCCGCCGATTCCGCCTATGCCTATATCGTGTACCGTGCTCCCTATCTGCCGGAAGACAATGCGGATATGGCACATGTGAAACGCATCGATTTCAGCCGTCAGAAAAATTTTAATGACAGTGACCCCGGAATGTACTATTACAGGGTTACTGCGCTTGACCGGAATAAAGTGGAAAGTCCGGCCGCTCTGTTCGATTACCCCTTTGTCTGTCAGCAGTATCCCCTATATGCGGAATTTCCCGTCAGCAAGCATACGTATTTTTCCTGGTATGCTTTTCCGGGTGCCGCCCAGTATACCCTTCAGATCTCGGAGGACGGCAATTTTGATACTCCTCTGTATCAGCAGATTCTGGCAGATACCACTGCAGACCGGCTTTTGGAATACGAGCGCCGCTATAACTGGCGGGTCAAAGCCGACAACAGCGAATACTGGTCCCCGGTCTGGGTCTTCAACACGGAAAATGCCCCGCCGGTGGAGGTCCTGTACCCGCTGGCATTTTTGGAGGGCATCCCCCGGGACTTCAGTTTTCGCTGGCGGCCTTACGAAGATGCCCAGTCTTATGATCTGCAAGTGGCAAGCGATCCCGAAATGCAAGATCTGCTGTTCGACGGAAGAAATATCGCTGACACCCTGCAGCTTATGAGTGATCTGGAAGCAGCCAGCGATTATTACTGGCGCATTCGCTCCAATCTGTATGAACATTGGAACGAAGTGCAGTCTTTCAGGACCCGGGAAAGGCATATTGATGTACTTTGGGATCACAGCGTCTTAGCAGACAATTATACCCTTAATGGCAATAATCTTGCTGTTGGCAGGATCAACGGAAGTCCTGTTCTGATCGTTCTCTCCGGTGAAGGCGAACACAGTGCCGCAACGATCCTGCACGCCGAAAACGGAATGCTGCTGGATATGGACCTGAATCTGGAAGGCGTAAGCGGCGGAACCCATGCCTTGCGGGACATCTGTATATCCGCCGATGGCGTGCTCTTTGCCGCGAATCTTGCGGAACCCGGCGAAAGCTTTAAAGTTTACCGCTGGGATAGTCCCGGACAAGTCCCGGCGCTGGTATATCAGGCAGACGAAATCGCTTACCGCTTGGGCGACCACATCTCGCTCAGCGGAAGTGATGAGGGCGGTCTTACCCTGTATGCGCCGGCCGCCAATTCCGATAAATTGCTGATCCTGGAATGGAATACGGTCAGCGCAAGTTTTGAAGGACGCCAGTTATCGCTCAAACGCAGCAACTATACAATGCCTTCCGTTGCGGTTGTCCCGGAATCCCCGGATATCTATTCGACCTCGGTGGGTGAATATCTTATCCGTTACAAAAATGACGGAAATCTGGCATCCTGGACCTACGGCAACAAAGATGTGCCGATCAATATCAGCAGTCTGGCTTCCTTTGCTTGGCAGGAGAAAAATTTTCTTGCGGCTTACTGCAGAGATAAGGAATCAGCCTATATCTACGATTGCGGAAGCAGTCTGCGCAGTATCCTGACAGCCGGCAGAACATACCGTCTTGGAAGGGAAGAGAACAGCGGGAATACCGGTGATGTCGACGTCCTGGATAATGGTGACGGCACCTTTAATATTTATGTACTGGGTCGTAATAACGGTCTGGCTGCCTATCGCTTTGATGTGCCTGAACTACTGTCCTCTGCGGAACAACCCGCGCTAGCGGTGAAATATGAACTTGGGAACAATTATCCGAATCCTTTCAATCCTCTGACGAGCATCCCGTACCGGCTTGCCGAAGCGGGGGAGATCGAAATTACCGTTTACGATCTGAGCGGGCGGCATATCCGTACCTTGTATCATGGCTATCAGTCGGCCGGCGAGCATCAGATCCGCTTTGATGCCGGATATCTGGGTTCCGGAGTCTATATATGCCGCTTACGTGCCGGCGAACTTATTCTGACAAGGAAAATGACACTATTGAAATAAGTCAGCGCTAAAGCGCATTGTGCAAATATTGAATCTTAAATTTTTAAATCTGAAATCTTAAGTTTTCTGTTCTTCTTCCAGAAGTTTTGCCAGAGCCTGGCGGGCGGCGCGTTGACTTGCGGCTTTTTTGGTGGTCCCCGTTCCGTTCCCCATGCAGGTTTTTCCGATCATAACGGAAATTTCAAAATATTTACCGTGCGCGGGGCCTTCTTCACGCGTTGTGGTAAAATGCGGGCTTTCCAGATTGTTCTGCTGACAGTATTCCAGCAGTTTGCCTTTATAGTTCTGGATCTCCGCCGCCGGCAGCAGCCGTTTGTGTTTAGACAAAAGGGTGTCATAAACAAAATTATAGGCGGCTTTGAAACCGCCGTCCAGATACAGCGCGCCGACAAAGGATTCGTAAATATCACAGAGTATGGAACTGGAATTCCGAAGATTGTCGTTTTCCCCGCTTTTCCCAAGAAGGAGAAACTGCCCGAAACGCAGACCGCGGGCAATGGAAGCCAAGGTGGTCCGGTTGACAAGTTTGGCGCGCATTTGGGTCAGCTCGCCTTCCGGTGCCGTGGAAAACTGTTCAAAAAGGAAGCGGGTCACGATCATCTCAATAACGGCGTCACCCAGGAATTCCAGGCGCTCATAGGAGTCCACCTTGTTCTGGGTTTGGTAATCGATAGCGGAAGTATGGGTAAAAGCCTGTGTCAGAATATCCTGATCGTCGAAGGCGTAGGGATAGACATTGTATATTTTTTTTGCAAGTTGCTGTGGCTTGTTGGGAAATAACGAGTAATAGAAAGAACGAAATTTATTCAGGATGTCTACCATAATAAAACAAAAACGTAAAATATACGAAAGTGCAGAACTTCCTGTATTTTACGTTTGGGTACTATTTGGTTTTTGCAGTTACAACCGGCCGGTTCTTGTAATAACCGCAATGGGGGCATACGCGATGGGGCATTTTCGGCTGACCGCAATGTTCACAGGTCGAGACTGCCGCTGCCTTGAATGTATAATGTGTTCTGCGTTTTGCACCACGGGTATGTGAGTGCCGGTGCTTGGGGTTTGCCATTATTCCTCCGCATTTTCAAGCGTTTTTTTCAGTTCGTTCAGTTTATCCCATCTCGGATCGATACGGTTCCGGTCACAGCTGCAGGTTTCGCGGTTCAGATTCGCCCCGCATAACACACAGAGACCCCGGCAGTTTTCGGAACAGAGCTTCTTAAAGGGGATGATCAGCATCAGTATATCCCGGACAAAGGGCCGAAGGTCCAGTTCCACGGCGCCGGGTTCCAGAACTGCAACATCATCCTCTTTTTCATCTTCGATGTTTCGGGCAAAAATAACGCGGAATGTTTCTTCCACCGGCATTCTGTAGGGATCCAGGCAACGGTCACATTCCAGCTCCAGAACGGTTTTTACCGTAGCTGAAACATAGAAATTTGAACCGCTGCGATAGACTTCCGCATGAAGCTGTACGTCCTGGTGGAGTTCCGGAATATCGAAGTGCGTCCTTTTCGCCGTAAAGTCAAATAACCTTGTATCATCAGAAATGTGAGATATCAAAATTTTCATAGCCTGCAAAGATATAATCAAAAATGCTCTTAGTCAAGTTTTTTGAAAGGGAAGATCCGGAAAGATCGGAAGGAAAAACCGGGTTTATCCGATCTTGTCGATCCAGGGCTGCAGCTTCCGGTATTCCGGATTTTGCTGGATCTTTTCAAGCGCCTTTTTGGCTTCCTGGTAGCTGGGATAACGGCCGACCCGGATACGGTAATACAAGACTCCGTTCACGGTTGCGGTCTGAATAAAGGCGTCATACCCTTCGGCTTTCAGTTTATCGCAAAAGTCCCGGGAAGGTTTTTCGGAGGGGGAACTGGCGATTTGAACCGTATAGCCGCCGGAGAGCGCAGCGGCAGTCTCTGCCGGGGTCGCCGCTGTTGTCTTGACAGCCGGAGCCGCAACGGGACTTGCCGGCATTTTTGTATCTTCGGACTTGCTTTCCTCGACAATTTCCGCGAGTGAGGAATCAACAATAAAGTAAGCGGGCTCCTGCTGTACTTTCGCAGGATCTTCGCCGGGTTTCGGTGCGATCTGCCATGCATTTGGAGCCTTGGTTACGGTCGTTTTTTTATGCACAACCTTTTCGTAGACCTTGGGGACTTCCACGATCCTGGGTGCTAAAACTTCCGTAGTACTCTGGGTCTTGGGGCTTTCACTTTTGCTTTCGACTTTCTGTGCTGGTTTCTCTTCCTTTACGGTTTCTTCTTTCTCCAGGTGGGCGAGGTAATCCGGTTCGGCTTCGGCTTTAAAGTCAAAATGTTTGTAAATGACATTGCCTTCGTCGTTTACCATGGTAAGGCGTACGACATAACGTCCGCGTACGTCCGGGATAAAGGTTACGTTGGGATGATAATTGGAGGGAATAAAATCCCGGGGATCCAGGCGGGATGTCGGTGGCTTGGTATCAAAGGACCACTGGTATTTCAGAACATTTGACGGCCGTTTGTATCCTTCGATATCCACTTTATCCCCGACGAAAACGTTTTGCCGGGACGTACATGCCGTCAGGAATAAAAATATTATTGACAGCATCAATAATTTTATGGATTTGTTCATCAGAACCTCCAATTATTCATTTACCGTAATTTCATGTATTCAAAAGAAAAAGGCAATCTCTTTTTTTGCATTCTCCGGACTGTCGGAACCATGTACGGCATTGCGTTGGGTGGTCTCGCCGTATTTTGCGCGCAGACTGCCTGTTTCCGCTTCACGGGGATCGGTCTTTCCCATGAGCTTGCGATACGCTTCGATAGCATGGTCTTTTTCCAGGATGAGTGCAATTACCGGACCGCCGGTCATGAACGCGACTAGCGGCTCGTAGAATTCCTTTCCCTGATGAACAGCATAAAACCTCCGGGCCTCTTCCCGGGAAAGCTGCAGCATTTTCATGGCTTTGATCGTAAATCCGTCGCTGAGAATATCGTCAATGATCTTTCCCTGGAGTTTTTTCTCCATGGCGTCCGGTTTGATCAATGCCAGGGTTTGTTCCGCTTTCATGCCTTTTTCCCAATCCGGGGTAGCATGGACTCCAGCAGCATCTTCAGGTCGGGTTTTCCGATCTCCTGAAGTTCGTAACTTACCCGGACGCTGGGTTTGTCCAGCCGGATCACCCGGCGCAGGTCAATGGGCGTTCCAATTATCACAGCATCGCAATTGGTCTTTGCCACCGTTTTTTCCAGGTCCTTCATTTGCTGTTCGCCATAACCCATCGCCGGCAGAAGAATCCCGATATCCGGGTATTTTTCAAAGGTCTTGCTAATGGTCCCGACGGTATAGGGACGCGGGTCCACCAGTTCTTTTGCTCCGAATTTCACAGCAGCCACCGTTCCGGCTCCGTACTCCATTTCTCCGTGTGTCAGGGTGGGACCGTCCTCGATCACCAGTACGCGTTTCCCGCAGATACTGTCGGGATCCTCCACGAAAATCGGGGAAGCGGCATCCACGATGCGGGCTTTGGGATTGATCCTGCGGATATTTTCGCGGACACTTTCGATATCCTCGTTATCGGCTGTATCGATCTTGTTGATGATGACGATATCGGCCATGCGCAGATTGGTCTCGCCGGGATAATAACTTGTCTCGTGACCCGGCCTGTGCGGATCGACAACCGTGATGATCAGATCGGCCTTAAAGAACGAGGTGTCGTTATTCCCGCCGTCCCAAAGGATAATATCGGCCTCTTTTTCGGCTTCGCGCAGAATGGCTTCATAATCCACGCCCGAATAGATGACCGAGCCCATTGCGATATGCGGTTCGTATTCTTCCATTTCTTCAATGGTACAGCGATGTTTTTTCAGATCCGCAAGCGAAGCGAAACGCTGTACGGCCTGCTCCGCCAGATTCCCGTAGGGCATGGGATGGCGAACCGATACGACCCGTAGTCCCATTTCCCGCAGGATATTTACCACGCGGCGTGTGGTTTGCGATTTTCCGCATCCGGTGCGTACTGCATTAATAGCGATCACGGGTTTGCTCGATTCGAGCATTGTCCGTTTCCCGCCCATCAAGAGGAAATCAGCGCCGCAAGCATTGACCAATGCCGCTTTATGCATAACTACTTCATGAGGAACATCGCTATATGAGAACACAACCTGATCGGCATTATGACGCCGGATCAATTCCGGAAGCTGTGATTCATCATAGATCATGATACCTTCGGGGTACAGTTCTCCGGCAAGTTCGGCCGGATATTTTCTTCCGTCAATATCGGGTATCTGCGTTGCTGTGAACGCAACTACCTCGTAGGCGGAATTTCCCCTGAAGAAGGTATTGAAGTTATGAAAATCACGGCCGGCTGCACCCATAATGATGACCTTCGTTCGTTCCATACAAAACCTCCATTCCGTAATTCAATGTTATCTATAACAAAACCCGGTCTGCGATCTCGCGGAAATGCTCTACAAAACAGAACTGCATTCCCGTCCTGACCATGTCCGGGACCTTTTCAAGATCCGATTGATTGGCTTTGGGAAGGATGACCGTTTTTATGCCCATGCGTTTGGCGGCCGTGACCTTTTCCCGCACGCCGCCGATCGGCAATACGCGTCCCCGCAGGGAAATTTCCCCGGTCATCGCTACGTCATGACGAACTTTGCGCCCGCTCAGGCAGGAGAGCAAGGCCGCGGTCACGGTTACGCCGGCGGAAGGACCGTCCTTGGGAATGGCGGCCGCAGGAAAATGGATATGGATATCCTGATTGAAAAAAGAAACCGCTTCGATCCGGTACTTTTCCGCCGATGAGCGAAGGTAACTGATGGCGGTCTCCACGGATTCCTTCATAACGTCCCCAAGCTGACCGGTGCTGTGGTAATTCCCTTTTCCGGGCATCAGCGTCACCTCGACCGGCAGCACATCACCGCCACTGTCGGTATAGGCCAGCCCCACAACAATTCCGACCTCGTCGCGATCCGGAAGATTGTCCTTGAAGATCTTCTTCGGACCAAGGAATTCCTCTATATTCTTTTTGCTGAAAAACACCCGGGGCTGTGCCGGATCCTTAGCAAAAAGGCGGGCGCTCTTGCGGCAGACCCGGGCGATCTCGCGTTCCAGGGCCCGTACGCCCGCTTCCATGGTGTAATGCTCAATGATCAGTTCAATGGAACCCGGGGAAAAACGCAGTTGCCCCGGCTTGATCCCGTTTTGCTCTAATTGGCGGGGAATAAGGAATTGCCGGGCGATCTGGGCTTTTTCGGGAGTGATGTAACCGGGCAGACTGATGAGTTCCATACGGTCCAGCAGGGCGGGAGGAATATTGTGTGTACTGTTTGCCGTTGCGATAAAGAAGACCCGTGACAGATCAAAAGCCACTTCCAGGTAATTGTCGCGGAAGTCCTTGTTTTGTTCCGGATCCAGCACTTCCAGCAGGGCGGAGGAGGGATCGCCGCGAAAATCACTGCCGATCTTGTCAACCTCGTCCAGCATGATCACGGGATTCTGCGACCCGCATTTTTTTACATATTGAATAATACGCCCCGGCATAGAACCGATATAGGTCTTGCGGTGTCCCCGTATCTCGGCCTCGTCCCGCATGCCGCCCACGGAAAAACGGATGAATTGCCGGTTCATGGCACGGGCGATGCTTTTTCCCAGGGAAGTTTTCCCGACTCCCGGAGGACCGACCAGACAAAGAATGGGGCTCTTAACATCACTGTGTAATTTGAGGACGGAAAGGAATTCCAGAATACGTTCTTTGATATCCTGCAGCCCGTAATGGTCCTCCTCCAGGATCGCGGAAGCGCGTTCAACATCCAGATTGTCATCGGTATAGCGGCCCCAGGGCAATTCCAGCATCCAGTCGATATAGCTCTTGCTGACGGTATATTCAGATGAATACGGCGACATCATGGAAAGCCGTTCGATCTCTTTGGTCACTGCGGTTCTGGCCTCTTCGGTCAATGCGATTTTTTTCGCCAGCTTGTACAGGTCCCGGATCTCCGGGTCCTCATCCTCCGATTCCCCCAGCTCTTTTTTTATGGCCTCGATCTGCTCCCGCAGAATAAATTCCCGCTGCTGACGGTTCACTTCGTCGTTGATATGATCGTTGATACGGGTATTCAACTCAATGATCTTAAGCTCTTTCCGCAGGGATATCAGAAGCAGTTCAAGACGTTTTTGGACATTTAGTTCGGTAAGGAAGCGGTATTTTTCCGAGACCGGGATACTCAGGGCGGAGGCAATAAGGTCCGAAAGCTTTCCGGGATCCTCCACGCCGAAGAGCACATCCTGCATTTCATCGGGAAATATCGGCGAAATACTGATAATGCGCTGGAAAAGTTCGGAAACCGAGCGGATATAGGCTTCGGATTTGAGCTTTGGAGCTGCTTTTTCGCGAAGTTCGCTTACCTGCGCAATGCGGTACGGCATATCGCTTTGGATTTCATCGCTGATACGGATGCGGTAGAGGCCGCGCAAAAGAATACGCACGTTGCCGTCGCCGACCTGAATGATCTTTAGAATAGAACAGGCTACGCCCGTGTCATAAAGCTTCTCTTCCTCGCTTTCCAGGTTTTCCGGAATGATCCGGGTGAATACGCCTAGGATCTTATTGTCCTTAAGTGTATCCTGGATCAGCTGTTGCTGTTCCTCTTCGCGGATCATGACCGGAAAAATTATATTGGGAAGCGGAACAACGCCTTCGAGCGGCAGGATTCGCAAGGTTCCCTGCGGCAGTTCCGACTTGATCTTCCGGCTTTTTGTCATGGTATACTACTCCCTTGCATCCTGTAATTTAATAAAAATTAAGGCTGAAAGCTATGGCATAAAGTGTTGATTTGTTGTTTTATCCTTCTGCGGCCGCGTAAAGTCCGGGTCCGGACGCATCCCGGTTCATGATTCTTTGAGGAAATGAAGAACGCTTCTACGGATATTCAAAGTGAATTAAGATTTTACTGCAGCGGCAGCGGAGCGGCCGGCCACAAATCCGCTGGACCAGGCGATCTGCAGATTGAAGCCGCCGGTCGCGGCATCCAGATCCATGATCTCCCCGGCAAAAAAGAGCCCGGGCAATACCTTGCTTTCCAGGGTTGAGGGATTTACCTCTTTCAGTTCGATGCCGCCGGCCGTAATAATGGCTTCGTTCCAGCCGCGAAATCCCGACAGTTCAAAGCGCAGGTCTTTCAGCGAATCCAGGATATGCCGGCGTTCTTCCGCGTTGATGCGGCTGCAGAATTTTTCCGCATCCAGGCCGGCTTCCCTGCAAAAGGGAAGGATCATACTGAGCGGAAGAAGGGTTTTGAGCATCGTCTTTAATTTTGATTTTCCGTGCAGACCCAGTTCGCGGATCAGGCGCGCATCTAGGGCGGTATTGTCCAGCGCGGGCTTGCAGTCCAGACGGATCTCCGCTTTGCGTTTTTGTTCAAGGGCTTCCACTGCTTCCCGGCTCAGATCGAGAATTATGGGACCAGACAGTCCAAAATGGGTAAAGAGCATTTCCCCGAAGCGGCTGCCTTGCCGCTTGCCGTCCACCCAAAGTTCAATACGAACGTTTTTAAGGGAAAGTCCCTGCAGAGCCGGAGCCAGTTTCCCGTAGCATTCCAGGGGCACTAGTGCGGGGAAGGGTTTTCGGATCGAATGCCCGCATTCCTCTGCCAGCCGGTAGCCGTCGCCGCTGCTGCCGGTAGCCGGATAGGACCTTCCGCCGCAAGCAAGAATGCCGGCTGCCGCATGATAGCGCTGCTCTCCGCGGGTCCGCACCCCGGAAAATCGCCCCTCTTCCAGCAGGATTTCCTGAACCGCTTCTTCATAGCGGATCTCAACCCCACCCTCCGTATTCCAGTTCAGCAGGGCATTTAGAACATCCATGGAACGCTGGGATTGCGGAAAAACGCGACGGCCGCGTTCTTCGAGGGTCATCAGACCTAAACGGTGAAAGAAACTTAAAGTGTCAGATACAAAGAAACGGTTGAACATAGGACGGCAAAATTTGGGGAGGGGATAGATCTGCCGTAAATATTCGGAAATGTCGCTATTGTTAGTGATATTGCAGCGGCCCTTACCGGTGATTAGCAGTTTTCGGCCGGGACGGGGCATCGATTCCAGCAGCAGGACCCGCGCACCGTTTTCCGCTGCAGTACCCGCAGCCATCAATCCCGCCGCACCGGCACCCATCACGATCACATCATATTTTTCCTGCTCAAGCATGCGTGAATATAGGCGAATCCAAAGTGAGGAACAATGATATAATCAGACAAAAACGGAGATGAGAAATGTTATGAGTTCATGGCACGGCAGTTATTGATTGTTTTGCGGTTTTGGCAGGTTTCCGGAGTTTTTTTGCCCGCGATGAACGGGATAGTTTTAGACAGGATACCCGGATGTTCTTTAGACAGGATCATCCCGGAGGGATCCCTTTGGGACTGGATATACAGGATAGTTTTCTTTGACAGGATAATCCCAAAGGGATCCCCATGGGACAGGATATACAGGATGTTAATTAGATAAAATATAAGGGATATTGTTTTTGTTCTCGACGCCTCGACAACTCGACAGCTCAATGTTCTTTTAGACAGAATACACAGGATAGCTTTCATTGATAAAACATACCGGATATTGTTTGCTCTCGACAACTCGAAAGCCAGACAGTTCGACATTCTTTTGAACCTTGAACCTTGAACTTTGAGCTTAGAACGCTGAGCGCTGGGAGTTTGCGTTTTGAGTCAATTATTTTGAGTCAAATTATTTGAGTCAAATTATTTTCCCCAAGCGCGTTTTGCTGATCTTTTCGATGTCCCTGTACAGGGAATTACCGTGGGTATCCATGCTTACCATGACAGGGAAATCACGGACCTTCATCAGCCAGAGGGCTTCGGGCATTCCAAAAGCTTCAAGCCGGAAAACGGCTTCCACCGACTCGACGGTATTGGCGTAAAGCACCGCCGCTCCGCCGACGGCACTGCAGTATACCGTTCCGTATTCCCGCAGGGCTTCCGCGGTTTCAGGACCCATACCGCCTTTTCCGATAATGCAGCGGATACCGTATTTGCGGATGAGCCCGGCCATATAAGGTTCCTGACGCAGGGAACTGGTCGGTCCGGCGGCTTTACAGATCCAGACATCTCCCTGTTTCTGCATAATGGGACCACAATGGTAAAGGGCGCCTCCGTCCAAAAGGGGCTGCAGTTCATGCGAATTCTTTTCCGCCAGCCAGCGATGAGCACGGTCCCGCGCAGTAATAAGGGTGCCGTTCAGCAGGAGCCGCTGCCCCGCGCGCAGTTCACGGACCGTTTTTTCTTCTGCCGGTATTTGAAAACGGCGTTGCTGCATCAGCAATCTCCCCCTATGCAAATTTCACTCCGCCGGCAAGCCCAGCACATGTATGCGACCGAAACAAAGTAAGAGGCGGGCAGACGGTGGATGGCACCGGCTTTCACGCCCAGGACCGTTGTATGTCCGCCCAGACCCATCGGACCGATACCCAGCTGATTGAGCTTAAGGAACAACTCCTCTTCCAGAGCTTTCAGCGCCGCTTCGGGATTGCTGTCTTCCAGGTTACGGAAGAGTTGCTCTTTTGCACATTGCAGGCTGCCGGCACGGTCGCCTCCGATGCCGATGCCGATAATGCCCGGAGCGCAGCCTTTACCTTGCGCGCGGTAAATCGCATCGGTGACACAGCGCATAACGCCGGAAAGATCGCGTTCCGCCCTGAGTTCCCTGTCAGGAAGGCTGTATTGCACTGAAACATTCTCACTTCCGCCGCCTTTCAGCAGGCAGCGGATCCGTACAAACGCTGCATCGTGTTCATGAAAAGAAAATTGCGGGAATCCTCTGCCGCGATTGTCCCCGGAATTCTTTTCCGTCAGCGGATCGACGGCGTTCGGGCGCAGATAACCTTGTTCCGTTGCCCGGACAATGACTTTTTCAACAGCATGCTGCAGACTGCGGACCGAAAGTTGCTGCGGATATGCAATATGAAAAAGCGGAAAACCGGTATCCTGACAGAGAGGTTGCCGCTGTTTCGCCGCCAGCGTGGCATTCTCCAGGATCGCGTGCAGATTCCTTTCGGCCACTGAGCCGGGCTTTTCCCGGTCCAGCGCCTTTTCCAGGGCAGCACGCACATCCGGAGGCAATTCGCAGGAACAACGGATGATCAGGTCCAGCGCGGACCGTTCAACATCCTGTATGGTAAAATTCAGATTCATGCTCAGGGCTGGAACTGCTCCAGCAGTTTATCGATCTTTGCAATACCATTAGACGCCGCTTTTGCCTTGCTGATGACATTCTGCTGAATGATCTCGTCGTAGGTCGGCCGGATCTTTTTGTAAATTACTCCTAAAGCCAGCGTATTCTCGTCATTGGCAATATCAAAAGCCTCCACCTCATTCTCGGGATTATAGTTTTCATCCAGATACCGCACGCGATCGCGCAGGATCTTGTATTGATCCTGACCGCGGAAAGTGACACAGGGCGAAAGGACTTCGATAAAGGCAAATCCGGGATGGCGGACCGCATCGACCAGGATTTTCTGAATATGCTTGGGATCGCCGGAAAAAGTCCGGGCTACAAAGGAAGCCTTGTAGGCGATAAGCATGCGCACCGGATTGAAGGTGGTACCCATATTGCCGTAATAGGTGGTTTTGGTCCTCACACCCAGCGGTGTGGTGGGGGAAGCCTGGCCTTTGGTCAGACCGTAAATATTGTTATCCAGCACAATATAGGTAATATTGATGTTTTTTCTCGCTGCATGACCGATATGACCGGCACCGATGGAAAAACCGTCCCCGTCGCCGCCGACGGCGATCACCGTGGTTTCGGGACGGCTCATTTTTACTCCGCTGGCAAAAGGAAGCACGCGGCCGTGGATGCCGTTAAAGGTATAGGCCTTCACATAGCCGGAAATGCGGCTGGAACATCCGATGCCGGAACAGACAACGGTATTGGCGGTATCGAGCTGCAGTTCTTCCAGTGCTTTGTACAGTGCATTAAGGAATCCGAAATCGCCGCAACCGGGACACCAGATCGGTTTGAGCTCACTGCGGTATTCCGCTGCCTTTTTTGCCTCGTTCATCGGCTGGCCTCCATATCTTTCCATTCTTCAATGATCTTGTTCAGGATCTCTTCGACCGTAAAGGGCGATCCGCCGGCCTTGGCGTAGGCGACATCCTTCACACCGTAATCGCCAAAGCGGATAAATCCGCGCAGATAACGTTTGAACTGCCCGGAAAAAGACATTTCGGGAATGATAACCCGCTTTTTGCTTTTCATGAATTCGTTGAAGGGGTCCAGTAAAAAGGGATAGATCAGCTGCGGGATCAGTGCCCCGACAGCAATTCCCATTGCGTTTGCTTTATTCACGGCCTCTTTGACGGCGCCTTTGGTCGAACCCCAGGCGATCACGCCAAGCTGAGCATCCAGGGGACCGTAAAAGCGTTCGAAGCGGAATTCTTCTTTTATTTGTTCAAATTTCTTCCAGCGTTTTTCCGTCATCTTCTGATGCGATGCCGCATCGCCGCGCGGATAACCCCGTTCGTCATGCTCCAATCCGGAAGCGTGATATTCACCGCCGGCAATACCCGGAAAGCTCATGGGAGACACGCCGGATTCCGTAAACTGATAACGGCGGTAATCCTTTAGCTGTTCTTCATCGGGAACATCACGGGTATAGACTTTCCGGAAACCTTCCTTGCTGCCCCGGATCGCATCGGGATTCACGGATTCGGTGCGGTGTGCAATAAACTGATCCGAGAGAACGATCACGGGCATCTGATATTTTTCGGAAATATAGAATGCCATCACGGTACAGTCGAAGCAGTCCTCCACATCACAGGGAGCGATCACCACGCGCGCGGAATCTCCCGTGGAGCCCCAGATGGCCTGCATCAAGTCGGCCTGTTCCGTTTTGGTCGGCAATCCGGTGGAGGGGCCGCCGCGCTGGACATTGATGATCACGACCGGGATCTCAGCCATGGAAGCCAGACCGATGCCTTCCGTCATCAGGGAGATCCCCGGACCCGAAGTGGCGGTCATGGCTTTTCTGCCGGCAAAGGAAGCACCGATAATGGCATTGATTGAGGCCAGTTCATCTTCCATCTGCATGGTAATGCCGTCGCGCTGCGGCAGATAACGGGATATCCACTCCATGATCTCCGTAGAGGGTGTAATCGGATATCCGGCATAGAATTCCAGTCCGGCATAAATAGCACCCATGGCAACCGCTTCATTACCCTGCATCACCAGCCTTGGTGAGCGGATCTCGTATTCAAAACGCAGCGGATCTTTTTTCTCGATATGCTCACGGACATAATCGATCCCGGCCTGCATGGCTTTGATGTTGCTTTCGATGATATCATCGGTCTTGGTCTTGAATTTCTTCTTTACGGACTTGTTCAGTGCTTCTTTGGGGAGGGTGAACAACTCGCTAATGGCGCCCAGCATTACTATGTTCTTCGCAAGATTGGAACCCGTCTGCTCCGTTGCCAGTTTCGAGAAGGGGATCTTATACCAATTGGTGCGTTGCAGTTCGTTCAGGGGAATGCTGTCATCACTCATGGGATCATCGGTATCACTGACAATGACCGCATCTTCCTGCAACAGCAATTCGGATTTGAAGCGCAGAAAATTACTCCAGCTAAGGACCACCATCACATCGATACGGTCACCCTGCGACTGTACGGGGAGGTCGCTGATGCGTACCCGGACCGAGCTTTCGCCGCCCCGGATCTGCGCGCCGAAGCTTTTGAGCATAAAAACAAAAAGGCCGTCACTGGATGCCGCATTAACCAGGATCTCTCCCGCAGAGACCACACCGTCACCGCCGGAACCGGCAATACCGATCACGATATTCCTGTTGTTCAACCTACTCTCCTTAATATTTTTATTATTACAGAAATTTTATTCCTTAAAGACGAAAACGCCGTTCAGCGTCTTGATCTCCCTCCCGTAATTTTATTTGTTTCAACCACTTAAATCAACTGGTTTTGTGTTTGTTGCCTGTCTGATCAATTCACGTTCAAACTTAGCCATAATTCAAGATGAATGTCAACCTGATTTGCATATTTTTCGTATTAATTTTGGTTTTTGTCCCACGCTTATTTAATTTTGCGCATGATCGCCAAAATGACCCGGACAAATATCATGCTGTTGAGTGCAGCACTTCTGTGGGGACTTGGATTCGTAGCTCAGCGGGACGGCATGTCCTATGTGGGTCCTTTTACCTATTCCGCTTTTCGTTTCGGGATTGGTCTGATCGCACTTCTGCCGGTTTATTTGTTGACCCGCAGACAGGAGAAAAAAATCCCCGCCGGCCGGAAAACGGTTCTGAGGGCAGGCCTTCTGGTCGGTTTGTTTTTATTTCTTGCAGTGTCGGCACAACAGATCGGACTGATGACCAGCACTGCCGCCAAAGCCGGTTTTATTACCAGTCTGTATATGATCCTGGTCCCGGTCTTCGGGCTTTTTCTGGGCCAGCGGACAACGATGATGGTTTGGGTCAGCATTGCGCTTGCGCTCTGCGGCGTTTATCTGATGGCGGTCACGGGAAATTTCAGGATCCTTCCCGGCGATCTCTGGGTACTGCTTTGTGCCGTGCTTTGGGCGGTCCATTTTCTCTTTATTGCACATTATTCTTCCCGCGTAGGTCCCATACGTCTTTCCATGATGCAGTTTTTACTCTGTGCCATATTGAGTGCCTTAACGGCGTTTTTTACGGAATCGCTTTCCCTGTCGGCTCTGACCGCTGCACTTCCCTCTCTGCTTTACGGTGGTATCGGAGCGGTGGGGATCGCCTATACCCTGCACGTGGTGGCATTGCGGGATGCCAATCCCGCTTACGCTTCCCTTATACTGAGTATGGAAAGCGTCTTTGCGGCTCTGGGCGGCTGGCTGATCCTGAGCGAAGGAATGAGCACCCGCCAGCTGATCGGCGCCGCGCTGATCCTGTTTGCCGTTCTGCTTACGCAACTCCGTTTGCGTCCGCAGGCAAGGGCGATCATTCGACAAGGAGATGAAACATGATGCGAATTCCCTTTATGCAGGCCATACAGTGCGGCAGGGTCCTGCTTTCGGACGGCGCCTGGGGCACTTTTCTGCAGGCAGAGGGCCTAAAGGCCGGCGAAAGCCCGGAATCGTGGAACCTGCTGCGGCCGGAAATTGTGAAGAAGATCGCCGAGTCCTATATCGCAGCCGGTTCGGATATGATCGAAACCAATACTTTCGGAGGCTGCCGTTATAATTTACGGCAATACGGGCTCGCGGAAAAAAGCTATGAACTGAACAAAGCCGGCGCTCTGCTCTCACGGCAGGCTGCGGGAGATGAACACTGGGTACTGGGTTCCGTGGGTCCATCCGGTACCATTCTGATGACCGGAGAAATCGCCGAAGATGCGCTGTACGAGGATTTCCTTGTCCAGATGACGGGACTCATTGACGGCGGCGTGGACGCGATCTGCCTGGAAACCTTTTCCGCACTGGATGAGGCGGAACTTGCCATTCAGGCGGCCCGCGTGACCGGACTGCCGCTGATCTGCACCTTTACCTTCGAAAAAGGTTTTTCCATGATGGGCGTTACACCGGAAGCCTATGCGGAAAAAATGATGGAACTGGGAATTGATGTGCTCGGCACGAACTGCGGGAACGGACTAGAGGGAATGCGTGATATCGTAAAACGGATACGCACGGTGGCTCCGGGATACCCTGTTCTGGTGCACGCCAATGCCGGATTGCCGAAACTCCAGGGGACGGAAATGTTCTATCCCGAAACCCCGGAAGCAATGGCTGCTGCGCTTCCGGATATCATTGCCGCCGGAGCAACGCTTGTCGGTGGCTGCTGCGGCACTACACCGGAACATATCCGGGCAATGAAAAATGTGCTGGGAAATAAGTGTGGGAGGACACAATAATGAAACCGGTTGCTGTAATTTTATCGGGCTGCGGCCGCGCCGACGGCAGCGAGATCCACGAATCCGTATTTACCTTGCTGGCGCTGAGCCGCCGTAAGGCGGCCTTTCGCATTTATGCGCCGAACCGCGATCAGGCGCGGGTAATCAACCATTTTACGGGAGAAGAAAGCGGAGAATCCCGAAATATTCTGGTCGAAGCTGCCCGTATCGCCCGGGGCAATATTCTTCCGCTTTCGGAAATGCACATTCAGGATGTATCGGCCATTATTCTGCCTGGCGGACAGGGTGCCTCTCTGAATTTTTGGGATTATTTTCACCAGGGGATCCGCGCTGAAGTTGATTCGGATATGGAACGCGTTCTGAGCGAAGCCTTGCGGGCACGCATGCCGCTGGGATTTATTTGCATCGCACCGGTCCTGGCTGCCAGGATCGCAAAGATCACGGGAAAATCGCTTTTACTGACAATCGGTAAAGACCCGGAGACCGCCGCAGACATCGAGGCGCTGGGCTGCCGGCATCAATTATCCGAAGTCCATGAATGCGTGGTCGATGCCGAAAACCGCGTTGTATCAACCGCAGCATATATGTCTGCCCGAACCCTTGCCGAATGCAACAGCGGGATCGAAGCACTGGTCAATGCGGTTTGCGAAATGGCAGAACAATAATTTTTTTATTAAAATACAGGATTCAAGAAGAATTTATTGATGATTTGACTCAAATAATTTGACTAAAAATAATTGACTCAAAACGTAAACTCCCAGCGCTCAGCGTTCTAAGCTCAAAGTTCAAGGTTCAAGGTTCAAAAGAATGTCGAACTGTCTGGCTTTCGAGTTGTCGAGACGTCGAGAACAAAAACAATATCCATTATATCCTGTCTAAAAACGTCCTGTATATCCTGTCCCATGGGGATCCCTTTGGGATTATCCTGTCAAAGAAAGCTATCCTGTATATCCCGTCCCACGGGGATCCCTACGGGATTATCCTGTCTAGAAGAACGTTGAGTTGTCGAGTTGTCGAGGCGTCGAGAACAAAAACAATATCCCTTATATTTTATCTAATTAACATCCTGTATATCCTGTCCCATGGGGATCCCTTTGGGATTATCCTGTCAAAGAAAACTATCCTGTATATCCAGTCCCAAAGGGATCCCTCCGGGATGATCCTGTCTAAAGAACATCCGGGTATCCTGTCTAAAACTATCCCGTTCATCGCGGGCAAAAAAACTCCGGAAACCTGCCAAAACCGCAAAACAATCAATAACTGCCGTGCCATGAACTCATAACTCATAACATATCTCATCTCCGCTTCTGCCAAAAAAAACACTTACCTTCTTTCCGGAATATTGTTACCTTTCCGCATGGTTGGAAAACGTGATATTCTGGTGGGTATGAGCGGCGGGCTCGACAGCTCGGTCGCAGTATATCTGCTGCAGAAAGCTTCCTATAAAGTTACCGGAGTCACCTTCCGTCTGACGGGTCCCGGCATCGGCGGCAGCGGCAAACAATCCAATGTCGTTGACCGCGCGGCAAAGGTCTGCGAACGCTTCGGGATCGAACATATTGTCGCCGATCACCAGGCGGATTTCGAGTCCTGTGTGATCCGTTATTTTTCGGATGCTTATTTCGAAGGTCTGACACCCAATCCCTGTGTGCAATGCAATCGGGAGATCAAGTGGCGGGCGCTTAGCAAACTTGCGGATGAACGCGGGATTCCCCTGATCGCAACCGGACATTATGCCCGAATTGAAAAACGCGGCAAACAGCGCTTGCTGCTCAAGGGAAAAGACGGACTCAAAGATCAGTCTTATTTTTTATGGCGCCTCGGTCAGGCCGATCTGGCACGGACCGTTTTCCCGCTCGGCGAACGGCATAAAAGTGAAATTGCGGGGATCGCAGAAGAACTCGGATTGGAACAGGCCCGTCAACCCGAAAGTCAGGATATCTGTTTTATTCCAGATAATGACTACAAGTCCTTTCTTGAAATATACGATCCCGAAAGGATCCGGAAGATCGGGGAAGGCGATTTTATCGATATGCAGGGGCGTGTAATCGGACGGCATAAGGGTTTTTACCGTTTTACCGTCGGTCAGCGGAAAGGACTGGGCATCGCGCAGGGCGAACCGGTCTATGTGCGTGCCATTATTCCGGAACGTAATGCCGTACAGATCGGGACCCGCCTGGATTCGGAAAATCTCGGCTGTATAGTTGCGAACTGTAACTGGATCGCTTCGGCAACTCCGAGTGAAAATCTCGACTGCAGCATTAAGGTACGTTACCGGAGCAAGGGGGTCCGGGCGCGCATCGAACCGCTGGGCTCCGGGAGATATCATGTCTTTTTCGGAGAACCCGTTCATGCGGTGACCCCCGGGCAATCCGCCGTATTCTACGACGGTGACATCGTCATCGGCGGCGGCATTATTCAAATCAACAGACAGGAGGTTAGCGGAAATGAAAATAACCGTTAAGACGTTACAAAAAATGAAAGAACAGGGGAAAAAGATCAGCGCACTGACGGCTTACGATACCCTTTTTGCCGCTTATCTTGACCGGGCCGGTATCGATGTGATCCTGGTCGGCGACAGCGCCGGCATGGTTGTGGCCGGCTATGAGAGCACCGTCCCCGTGACCATGGAACAGATGATCTATCACGCCCAATGCGCAAAACGGGGTGTAAAAAATGCCCTGCTGGTCGTGGATATGCCTTTTATGAGCTATCAGGTCAGCCCGGAAGACGCTCTTCGGAATGCCGGGCGTCTTCTGAAGGAAGGCGGCGCCGAAGCGGTAAAACTGGAAGGCGGGAAAACGGTTGCCGCTCAGATTCGGACCTGCGTGGAAGCCGGAATCCCGGTCATGGGGCATCTTGGAATGACGCCGCAAAGCGTGAATATGTTCGGAGGCTTTAAAACGCAGGGGAAAACGAGCGAAGAAGCGAAAAAGATCAAGGAAGATGCTCTTGCCGTTCAGGAAGCCGGCGCATTTTCACTGGTCATGGAAAAGGTCCCCGCACTTTTGGCCAAAGAGATCAGTGAAATGCTGAAGATCCCGACCATCGGTATCGGTGCGGGAGCAGATACGGACGGCCAGATCCTGGTCACTCAGGATATGTTGGGCATGTTCGAAGAATTTAAACCAAAATTTGTCCGCCTCTATGCAAACCTGGCGGAAGAGATAAGTAAAGCGGCAGGCCAATATGCCGAAGATGTGCGCAAGGGCGCTTTCCCGTCTGATGAAGAGAGTTATTAAATGGAACGTATTCAGAATATACGGCAAATGCAGGAGAGAGCCGAATCCCTGCGGCTTTCCGGGAAACGCATCGCTTTTGTCCCGACCATGGGCTATCTGCACGAGGGACATTTGTCCCTGATCGATGCCGCGGCGGACTGCGATATCATTATCGTTTCGATCTTTGTCAATCCCACCCAATTCGGACCGGGGGAAGATTTTGAAAGCTATCCGCGGGATCTGGAACGGGATATTGCGCTGGCCGAAGGACGAGGTGCGCATATTGTTTTCCATCCCTCCGCCCTGGATATGTACGGCGGCGATCCGCTGACCGGCGTTGAGGTCGCATCGATCACGGAAGTCCTCTGCGGTGCCAGCCGAAAAGGTCATTTCCGCGGCGTGACAACGGTGCTGACCAAGCTCTTTCATATCGTCAAACCGCATGTGGCAGTCTTCGGACAAAAAGACGCCCAGCAGGCAGCCGTAGTGCTGAAGATGGTGGAAGACCTGAATATGGATATCCGGATCCGCATAGCGCCGATCGTTCGGGAAAGCGACGGACTGGCGATGAGTTCGCGGAATGTGCGACTGGAAGCGGAAGACCGCAAAAATGCCGCCCGGCTTTCGCAGATCCTGTTCGGCATTCGGGATGTATTCGCTAATGGAGAGCCCCTGGATAAATTACTGGAAGAGGGCCGTGCGGCCATCCGGAAAATCCCCGGCGCAAGTCTGGAATACCTCGAAGCCCGCAGCTATCCGGAATTGCAAGCGCTTAAGAACAAGGATTCCGATGCAAATATCCTGATCGCTCTTGCCGCCCGCTTTGGGAAAGTCAGGCTGATCGATAATGTTTTGATCCCCGGGGAAAGCGGGAGAAAAGAACATGAGAAAGCACCGGGGGAGAGAAACGCTTTATGAGCGCAATTGCCGGCTTCGCACGATTTACTTGAAATCCTGCATTTAATGTTATATTATTAGCTATGTGAAAAATCACAGGAGTATATGAAAAGACGCATTTTACATGCCAAGATTCATCGGGCTACCGTCAGTGACGCAAATCTGCATTATACCGGCAGTATCTCAGTGCCGGAGGATTTGATGCAGGCGGCGGACATAATTGAATACGAACAGGTACAGGTAGTAAATATCAATAACGGGGCACGTTTTGAGACCTATGTGATCCGGGCGGAAGCCGGAAGCCGGAATATTACTTTGAACGGCGCCGCAGCCCGGCTGGCTCAAATCGGAGACCGCATTATCATCATGTCCTATGTGGATCTTGAACTGCAGGAGATCGCAACACACCGTCCCTGCATTTTGGTTCTGGATGAGAATAATACGATAGTCAACCGGATCGGAGGCTAAATGACGCAGCGACTGGCGACGCTGATCCTGGCAGCCGGCAAGGGCACGCGAATGAAATCCGACCTGCCCAAGGTCCTGCATAAGGTACTTGGCGAAAGCATGGTCTCTCGTGTTGTGAACACTGCGGAAAAGGCCGGCAGCTCTGACACTATCGTCGTGATCGGACATAAAAAAGAATTGGTAGAGCAGGAACTCAGCGGACGCGCAGTCCGCTTTGCAGTACAGGAACAACAGCTGGGAACAGGCCATGCGGTCATGATGGCGGAACCGCTGCTGAAGGACTTTCGCGGCGATGTACTGGTCCTGGCCGGCGATGTACCCTTATTAAGAGCGGAAACCCTGAAAAAACTCCTGAACACGCATCGCGGAGACAAGGCCGACGCAACGGTATTGAGTGCCATCTTTGAAAATCCGAAGGGATACGGACGCATTGTGCGGACTGCAGACGGGCATTATTCGCACTCGGTGGAGGAAAAGGATGCCGACGAGGAGATCCGCAAGATTCCTGAGATCAATTCGGGCATTTACGTGTTCCGGGCGGAATTATTGTTCCATTATTTACATTTTATCGGAACCGAAAACGCGCAAGGAGAGTATTATTTGACAGATGTTCTTCCCCTGATGCGAAAGGACCGCAAACGCATTGCGCTTCAGGTGGCGGAAGATCCGGACGAGATACAGGGGGTAAACACGGTCGAACAGCTTTCCGCGGCCGAAGAAAAATTAAGGACAGGATTATGAAACGTATCCTCACCATGATTCTAAGCGCATCACTGGCACTCTTGCCGCTTTTCGGGCAATTTGCCGACCGGATCCCGGAATTCAGCCGCCAGGGACTGGGTTACGACCTGTCAGGCTCACAATCCAGCGCGGCCTTCCTGGATTGGTCCAAATGGCAGATGCGGCATTCCGTTTCGATGAGCATGGGTGCCTCCGCTTTGGGCAATGCTTCCTATCTGACCTATCACAATCAGTTTTATATGCCACTGAGCTCCCGTTTGTCCTTTTACGGGAATATGTACTGGCAGCTGCAGACCCATGCTTCCAATCCGGTGCTGCAGCGCATCAACAGCCCCGCGGGCTCCGTGTATTTTGACGCCAATTTCCAATACCGGCTCGGCGAGAATTCCGCGATCAGCCTGGGTATTTCCCACTATCCTCTGGAATACGGATATTACGGCTATTCTCCCTATTATTCTCCTTATTACCGCATGATGCAGGGAAGGCCGGGAGGGATGTGGCCATAGACGCGAAATTGCTAAACCGTATACTGAATGTCCTGATCATCTTAATCCTGGTTTTGGTTGGATTCTTTGCTTATTCCGCTCTGGTGGACCGCCCGGCCCGTTTACGGGAATTTGCCCAAAGTGAAATTTCACGGGATGTCCCCGATATGCGCACGGCGGCACAAAGCGAAAAGGAATCCCTGCATATTGTTGTACGGATACTGAATGGCTGCGGTGTGAGCGGTGTTGCCTATAAATTGCGGGAATACCTTCTTACCCAGGGTTTTGATGTTGTTGAAACGACAAATGCCGAGCATTTCAATTACGATAAGACCATCATTTATCTCCATCGGAACGATTTTCAGGTGGCAAAACAGGTCAGCGACAAGCTGCGGATGCCGAACAACCCTTTCCTGGATAACCGCACTCCCGATTATCCCTGCGATGTCACGATCGTGATCGGAAAGGACTATCAAACGCTTCCGCCCTTTTCCAATGAATAGATCAAGGATTAAACATAAAGGATTTGCATGACAAAACGCGCAATTGCGAAGGAAAAAGACACATCCCATGATTTGGCAAAGGCAATATCGGAACTGGCAATGGAAAAAAAGGCCGAGGATGTTGTCATTATGGACATGCGCGAAATAGCCGGATTTACCGACTATTTTGTGATCATGACCGGAAACAGCGATATCCACATTAAAACTCTCAGCGACCATATTGAAAAGGAAATGAGCCGCCATAAGGTCAGGATCTGGCATAAGGAAGGCTATGAGAACCTTAAATGGGTCCTGATGGATTATATCGATGTGGTCGTGCATATCTTCGATTCGCAAACCCGCGCTTATTACGATCTGGAGACCCTCTGGTCTGACGCACAAAAGATCCTTGTCCGCGATGCCTGATTCCTGCGTCCGGATTTCCTTTCCCGGAAACGATCCTCTTTTCTTCTCAATATCCGCTTGAATATTGCTGAAATATTATGTATTTTTACTTTCTTTACGGGTAAGGGAAGGGCTGTTCACAACATCAAGGAGACAACGCATGAGTGATGAGAAAAATACGCTGACGCCGGAAAAGGAGCAAACTGCAGAACAACCCGTAGATCAAGAAAAAAAAGAACTCCAAAGCCATGAAAAGTCCGGCGAAAAAAAAGCAAAAAGCGCTTCCGCGAAGAAAGAAAAAAGTACAAAAACGACCTTGAGTCCGAAAGAGATCGATCAGCTGATCCTTGAAAATGCGGACCTGAAAACGCAATGCAGGGAAACCCGGGACAATTTTCTTCTGCTTGCGGCGGAATTCGAGAATTTTAAGAAGCGTACGACCAAGGACCAGCTTCGTGCGCGGGAATTTTATAAGGAAAGCCTTTTACTGGACCTTCTGCCGGTGCTTGACGATATCGAGCGGGCCATGAAACACCACGGCGAAGATGAGACCGGGAAGGCATTTTCGCTGATCTTTACACAGCTGCTGACATATCTGGCAAGATATGAGGTTCTTCCCTTTGATGCTGTGGGGAGCGATTTTGATCCCGACAAGCATGATGCCATGATGACACGCAGTGAAGCGGATAAAAAGAACAATACAGTGCTGGAGGAATTTCAGAAAGGCTACATGATCGGCAACAAGATCCTCCGGCATGCCCGGGTCGTTGTCAATATAACCGAATAATTCAAGAGCAATATGGCAAGAGATTATTACGATATTTTAGGTGTCGGCAAGACCGCAACGGCAGAGGAGCTGAAAAAGGCTTACCGCAAGCTGGCGGTAAAGTATCATCCGGATAAGAATCCCAATAACAAGGAAGCCGAAGAAAAATTCAAGGAGGCGGCGGAAGCCTACTCCGTCCTGTCGGATCCGGAAAAGCGGCAACGCTATGATCAGTTCGGCCATGAAGGGCTGCGGCAGAACGGCTTTGGCGGCGGAGGCTTTAGCGGGCAGGGCATGTCCATGGACGATATTTTTTCACAGTTTGGCAGTATTTTCGGTGATGCCTTCGGTGGGGGTTTCAGCAGTTTTTTCGGCGGGGGCGCACAGCAGCGCAGCAGTAACCGCGGTGCGGATCTGCGCGTGAATCTGCGGCTTAGCCTGGAAGATATCTACAGCGGAGTCAAGAAACAGATCAAGCTGAACCGTTATGAACCCTGTAGTGAATGCCATGCTGCAGGCGGTAGAGGAAAACGGACTTGTCCGGTCTGCCACGGGAGTGGTGAGATCCGTGAGCGCGTCAATTCCTTTTTCGGACAAATGATCAGTAGTAAACCCTGCTATCAGTGCCAGGGACAGGGCGTGATCGTGGATCAGCCTTGCCCGGTCTGCCGCGGCGAGGGACGGGTCCGTAAGGATGCCACCGTTTCCATTGACGTGCCGCCCGGCGTGCAGGACGGGAATTATATGACTATCCGAAGCGAGGGACATGCGGGTCCGCGCGACGGTTCCAGGGGAGACCTGATCGTCATTTTCAAGGAAAGCAGCCACTCCGTATTTACACGCTCCGGAAACGATGTGATCCTCAGCTGCATGATCACCTGGCCGCAGGCCGTGCTCGGTGACGAAGTGGAAGTTCCCACGCTCAGCGGAAAGGTCAGTTTCAAGATCAATCCTGGAACGGAACATGGCAAGATCTACCGGCTGCGTGGCAAGGGTATGCCTCATTTGCACGGGAACCGCTACGGGGATCAGCTGGTACAGATTCTCATTGAAACCCCCGCACATCCTGAACGGAACGAAAAAAACCTGATAAAAGAATTATATCAATTGTATTCGGATAAAAAAAATATTAAAATTAAGAAATTCACACCCTGAATAGGGAAGTATTATGTTCACTAAAAAGGAAAAAAACATCATTCTGATCATCGCCCTGGTCCTGATGGCCGGCGCGCTGTGGTCGCTCCTGCGAACCGTCGTGAAAAAGCAGCGGCCTCTCAGCAGCGGCGATATCCGGATGGAGAGCGCTTTCCAGCGTGAAGACGAACAGCGCAGCGAAAGCGATCTGCCCCTGAAACCTGTGGACATCAATACTGCCGGACTGATGGAGATCGAGGCCCTGCCTTATATCGGAATGGAAAAGGCGAAGGCCCTTATCGCTTACCGCGAAGAACACGGCCCTTTCAGCTCGCCCGACGAACTGACCAGGATCAAAGGTATCGGTCCCGCAACCGTGGAAAAACTAAAACCGTTCATTACATTACAGCCATGAGGAGGTACTGTGCAAGAAGAGCAATATTACAGTGAAAAATGGTCGTTTATCGTAAAATGGATCGCCGTGATCCTGATCGTTATACTGTTACTGGTTATTTTTATTCCCAACAATATTTGGAGTGAAGAAGCAAGAATGCGCCAGCGCTCCCGGTGGAAAATGGAGCAGCTCTGGGACGCCCAGCGTATGTACCATAAACTGACGGGTTATTATGATCCCGATATGGCAGGCGTTCTCTGGTTCGTTTCCGCAGTTCGGGATTCCATCCTTGCGGACAGCCAGTATGTCGGCAAGCAACGAATCAATTATAAAGGGGAAAAACTTGAGATCACGGTCCCCCGTTACTGGTTCTCGGAATATGACACCATCTTCTCCAAGCCTTATGAAGCCCGCGACACCAGTCTTGCCAACGTTTTTACTGCCGTGGAAATAAATTACGAAACCGGTCTTTGGGATACGATCTTCCTGGACGAGAGCAAGGACCGCTATAAATATACCGACAGCCTTTGGGTCGGAAGCATTATTGATACCGTTGTGGATACGATTATTGAGCGGGTAACAAAATTCAAACGCTTCCGTCTGGCTGATTCCCTTCTGTATTGCCCCCTGACCGAACTGCCGTATGATGTGACCGTCAAAGGCGAAGAATCCGATACCGTCATTATTCATTCCCCGATCAAAGGCGGCTATAAAGAACGGAAATTCCTGTTCTTTAGCTTTAAGGACAGCGGACACGGATCAATTACCAACGGAGAAATGTCCTGGAAAAGATAAATTATGATCACGCTCGCAGTACATCATGACGAGACGGTTTTTGTCTATTTGAGCGAGACGGACACGAAGAACATTAAGCAGCTTGGGTTTATTTCGCCGGATTTTCAATTCAACCGTGCATTTTTACACCGGCCCGATGCTCCGGAACAGTTTGGGAAAATGCTGGGAGAAATACTCAAACAACTCAAAATACCCGGCGATACGCTTTATATCTCATTTCCGGCCGATCTGGTTCACCTTTCCCGTTACGATGAAGTACCCGAGAGCGAGGTTCAGGATCTGATCGACCAGGATCTCTGGCTGAATAAATTGAAATTCGGAGATGATTTTATCGAGCAAAGCGATTGTCAGGTAAGGCTGCTGCACAAAAAGGATAAGCTTGCCTTTCTGAATGCGCTCTATTTTCCCAAAGCGGTCTACGATATTTTCAGCGGAGCCAGCCGGAAACATCACTGCACCCTGGCCGCTATCGGTCTGAACCTGTTCAATCTCGGGGAGCTGGTCCGGCATATTTCGGATACCGAACATAATATGATCCTCTTTCTTGAGGAGCAGTACTGTGAACTGATGCATATGGAAGGAGAGCTTCCCGTTGGCTATGCGCGCTTTGCCTGTACGCCGGGTCCGATGTTCTTCAGCGAACGCCAGGGAAACATTCCCGAAGAACTCTGTGAAATGATCGCCGGAAATACGGCGGAAGATCCGGTAAAATACCCGCTTTATGCGGCATCCTCGGTTACGGCAATCAAATATTTATACGAACTACGGCAAAGGATTCCGACACTGCAGATCGTGGACCCGCTATCGGTTAAAAGCGTCTACAGCAAACCGGAAACGGAATTTGACAATAAATACGACCCCGTATTTGCCGGCGCCCTGGGCGCTTTGTTATAGGAGGATTTATGAAGATCAATCTATTGCGAGAAGATCAGATGGAAAAAGTCCCGCATCCGGACGAGGATAAGAATATGTTGCAATTTGACGATACCTTTTCCGGAGGGAATGACGATTTTTATTTTCAGCAACCCGCGCCCGCTTCCGAGGAATACAAGCGTCCAAAACGCTCCCGTATCTGGCTGTTTATCATTCTGCTGCTGATTTTTCTGATCGGCGGAGCCTTTATTTCCAATCCGCGCGGAACCCGTGACTTCTTTGTGAATATTGGAAGCAATGTTGTCATGCTCTGGGATAAGGCCGTTGACAAGATTGCCTCCTGGCTGCACCGCGGACGGGAAGCGGATATCATGGGACCGGTGGAATTACCGGAAAAAAAGGCGGAAGTCCCCGTAATAAGTAAAGCAGAGCCGAGTCCGAAGCCCGCACCCGAAGCCAAGATTCCCGATCCCGTCAAAACCGCTGCTCCCGTACGCCAGACCGTTACGGTCGAGAAAAAGGTGATCAAAGAAGTCATTAAGGAGAGCCTTGAAGAAAAGGTCCTGGAAAGTCCGCTTATTTACGACCGCATCCGGGATGAGCTTGCCCTGAGCAAACGCAACAGTAAAGCTGCGGAATATATATGGTCCAATCTGGCACGCGGCATGATCATTGACCGCCTGGATATCGGCGAAGACCGCATGAACATTGCCATCATGTCTCGGAATCCCATGCTGCTGCAGACCTATGCCGGCCTGATCGGGCAGAAAGCAATATTCGCTTCCCTGCTGTCCGGTGAAACAGAGATCGTGGGAGAGTTCAACCGCATTCAAATGACCGCGGAACTGCCGTCCTGGGAAAAAACGGACCGACCGGAACGCATCTGGGATCTGGACGTGGAATGGTTTGACGATTATCTGAACCTCGCCGCGCAAAATTCGGACGTGAATACGGAAATGGACCTTTTGGATTCCCGCACGCTCGAGGAAAGCATTCTCCAGCACGAGATCAGCCTCAGCATCAGCGGCGGTAGCAGCGCATCCATGAGCGTTTTTCTGCAGGAACTGAATGCCGTTCCGGCCGCTTTTGTCATACGCAATATCAGTTCCGTATACGACGGGAAAGAAGAGAACAATTATATGGACCTTTCCCTCGTTTATTATGAAAGAAAGTAATGACCAGAATTATAAGCGGGCGTTACGGGGGACTGCCGCTGGGCAATCCCAAACATGCCATTCGCCCGACAACCGCAAAAGTTAGATCCTATATTTTCAATGTGCTGGGTTCGCTGGAGGACTGCCGGGTCCTGGACCTCTTTGCCGGCAGCGGAGCCCTGGGCATCGAGGCGCTGTCCCGCTATGCGGAACATGCCATATTTGTCGATAAAGATCCGCGTTCCATCAAGCTGATCCGTGAAAATTTACGGCATAGCCGGATCCCCGAAGAACAATATACCCTTTTTTGTGCGGACTCCCTGTCGTACCTGCAGCGCTGTGAAACGCATTTTGACATTATCTTTGCGGACCCGCCCTATGCTCATGTTTTGGACGGGAACTTTTTTAGCGCCTGCCGCGCACATTTAAAATCCGGCGGGATCCTGGTGCTGGAGTATGGAAAACGGGAAATTCCCGACAGCCGGGGATGGTCCGCGGCACGTGAAAAAAGAATGGGGGATACCTGTATAAACATGTATAACGTAGAGAACCCTTCTGCGGAAGAAAGAGAATTCGAAAAGAAATAGAAGGAGAAATCAATGAAAATGATCCGATTGTTTGCGATCCTGAGCGCTTTGTTGTTGCTCCTGGGCTGCGGTTCCGATCTTGCGATCAACTATGAAAAGTATGAGCTCGGGAACGGGCTGGACGTGATCCTGCATGTGGATAAGAGCGATCCCATTACTGCGGTCGCCATTCAGTATCACGTCGGCTCCAACCGCGAAAAACCCGGAAAAACAGGTTTTGCGCATCTGTTTGAGCACATGCTGTTCCAGGAATCGGAAAATGTCCCCCAGGATGCCTTTTTTGCTCTGATCCAGGATGCGGGCGGTACCTTGAACGGCGGCACATGGACCGACGGTACGATCTATTATGAAGTGGTACCCAAAAATGCACTGGAAATGGTGCTGTGGATGGAATCGGACCGTATGGGCTATCTGATCAATACCGTGACGCCCTCGGCCTTTACCAATCAGCAGAATGTGGTCGTTAATGAAAAACGCCAGCGCGTGGACAACAATCCCTACGGCCACCGCGATTTCGTGATTGGGAAAGCGCTGTACCCCGAAAAACATCCCTACAACTGGCAGGTCATCGGCGAAGCCGAAGATCTGATGAACGCAACCATCGAGGATGTAAAGGCCTTTTACAACGAATATTACGGACCGAATAATGCCACGCTGGTCATCGCCGGCGATATCGATCCCGCAACGCTGAAACCCCTGATCGAAAAATATTTTAGCGAGATTCGCCCGCACGGCGATCCGGAAGAACTGCAAGCGGAAGCGGCAGTGCTGAATGAGACCAAAAAGCTCTTTCATGAGGACAATTTCGCCCGGGCAGCCCAACTGACCATGGTCTGGCCGACAGTGGAAGAATACCACGATGATTCCTATGCGCTCAGTTATTTGTCGCATATGCTTTCCGTGGGCAAAAAGGCACCGCTCTATAAGGTGCTGGTCAGGGACAAGAACCTGACGTCCTCCGTTTCTGCATATAATTATGCAAAAGAACTGGCCGGAGAATTCTATATCCGCATTACCGCCAATGCCGGCAAGGATCTGAACGAGGTCGAAAATGCAATCTTCGAGGCCTTTGAACTGTTTGAAAAAGAGGGTGTCAGCGACCGCGATGTAGAACGCGTTAAAGCCCGGCTCGAAACCGGTTTCTATAACGGAATGAGCTCGGTCCTGGACAAATCCTTCAACCTGGCGATGTACAATACCTTTACCGGAGACCCCGGCTATGTTGTGAAGGATCTAAAAAAACTGCAATCCGTCACCAAAGAGGACGTGATGCGCGTCTATGAGAAATATGTGAAGGGCAAGCATTACGTTGCAACCAGCTTTGTTCCGAAAGGCGAAACGGAAAAGATCGTCGAGGGTTCGGAACGGGCGCATGTCGTTGAAGAAGACATCAGGGACGCCGGCCGGGTGGAACAGGCACAAAAAGAGGATGAACCCGTAAAGAAAACGCCCTCCGCTTTTGACCGTTCCATACAGCCGGGGAAAGGCCCCATGCCTGAAGTGCATTTGCCCAAAATATGGAATGCCGCACTGGAAAACGGCATTAGGATCTACGGTATCCGGCACAGTGAACTGCCGCTGGTCAACTATGAGATCATTCTGCGCGGCGGACGCTTGCTGGACCGCTTTGATAAGCCCGGTGTCGCGAACCTGATCACAGATCTCATGATGGAAGGCACCAAGAACAAAACGCCGGAAGAACTGGAAGAGGCCATTGATCTGCTGGGTGCCAGCTTCCGCATGTACACCGGACAGGAGAGCATTGTATTGTCTGTCAGCTGCCTGGCACGCAATTTTGAAAAAAGCCTGGCCCTGGCCGAAGAGATCCTGCTTGAACCCCGCTGGGACGAAGAACAGTTTGAACTGGCCAGAATCCGCACCATCAATGCCATTAAGCGATCAAAAGCGGATGCTGCAACCCTTGCAGGACAGGCATTCAGCAAATTACTCTACGGAGACAAACATATACTGAGCATTCCTGCCAGTGGAACCGAAACATCGGTGGAAGCTATCGGACTGGATGATCTGAAAGCCTTTTATGCGGCGAATTTCTCTCCCTCTGTCACTTCCTTTGAAATAGTGGGAGCCGTAAAACCCACTCGCGTAAAACGGGCGCTGAAAAGCCTTGAACGGCAGTGGGAAGCGAAAGAAGTGAAGATTCCGGAATACCCGCTGAAACCGGCTCCGGAAAAATCCCGGGTCTATTTTGTGGACATGCCGGGAGCCAAACAGTCCCAGCTTATGGTGGGTTACCCTGCGCTGGAACGCAATCACCCCGATTTCTATCCGGCAACCGTGATGAACTATAAACTGGGCGGCGCCTTTTCCGGCCGCATTAACCTGGTTCTGCGTGAAGAGAAAGGCTACACCTACGGAGCCCGTTCCGGATTCAGCGGTACAAAGACCCCGGGACCTTTTTATGTGTCAACCAGTGTAGGTTCCGCCACGACCCTGGAATCGCTGGAGATCATCCGCGATCTGATGAAGGAATACCGAAAAGGCGTTTCCGAAGAAGACCTGACCTTTACGAAAAACGCCATTCTGAAGTCCAATGCGCGGAAATTCGAGACCCTTTCGGACCTGATGAGCGTGCTGTGGATGGTGGATTATTACGGTAAGGATGCGGATTATATTCGCGAAGAAGAAAATATTACGCGCGAAATGACGCTGGAACAACACAAGGAATTGGCGCAGCGCTATCTCTGCCCGGATAAAATGTACTATCTGGTCGTCGGCGATGCCGAAACCCAGCTGCCCCTCATGGAAAAGCTCGGATTCGGAAAGCCGGTGCTGCTGGATCTGTGATCAATGCAGGAATTCAAAAAAGGCGGCGTTGCCGCCTTTTTTGTTGAGAAGGAGGGTGGGAGAGGAGGAAAGGAGGGGAAGGGGAGTTAGGGGGAGGCGGTGAGTAGAAAAGTAGTACTCAATTATTTCTTCAAATCCCATTTATCTGCAGAGCGGCGCATATTAACAAGCATACCAATGATTTGTTCATAGCTTTGCCGGTATATTTTATGCGTTGCTTCGTCCATATAGTTGCATTTCAAGGCCGTATCCAGCCAATGCTGCGTTTCGGCAGCTTCGCCCTCGCTGATGTTCAATTTAGCTGCCAGTGTTTTTGGATATATTCTGCTTCTGTACGCTTCGGCAATGTTCGAACAGACCGATCTTGA
>JAQULT010000002.1:0-138025 GCA_028718545.1 Fidelibacterota bacterium
CAGCAGATGCAGAAGCAGATGGAAGACGCACAGCGGGAGCTTGAAGCCGCGGAAGTGGAAGGCAGTGCCGGCGGCGGAATGGTCACGGTGATCGCCAGCGGAAAAAAACTCCTGAAATCCATTACGATCGAACCTGAAGTACTCTCGGAAGATCCGGATATGCTGGAAGACCTTCTGCTGGCGGCGGTCAATCAGGCTATGCAGAAAGTGGACGAACTGACCCAAAGCAAGATGGGATCCCTGACCGGCGGTTTGAAGATCCCGGGATTTTAGAAAGGACGCTTATGGCGGGCATACCGGAAGTCATTACCCGGGTGGAGATGCTCTTCTCCAAATTCCCGGGCATCGGCCGCAAGAGCGCAAGGCGCATTGCCTTTTATTTGATGAACAGGGAACGTGAGGATGTGATCGCGATCGCTAAGGCGCTGGTCGATCTTAAGGACAAGATCACGCATTGCCCGATCTGCAATCATATTACCGAACAAACACCCTGCGATATCTGCGGTAATCCCAAGCGCGACGACAGTATTCTTTGTGTGGTGGAAGACAGCATGGATGTGATCGCACTGGAAAAATCCGTATCCTTCCGCGGGAAATACCACGTCCTGGGCGGACTGATCTCGCCGCTGGACGGTGTGGGTCCGGACGATCTGGCCATCGACGCCCTGTTCCGGCGGCTGGAACCGGTCAAAGAGGTCATTATTGCTATCAATCCCTCCGTTGAAGGGGATACTACGACCTTCTATCTCTCCCGCCTGCTCAAGGATTATCCGCTGAAGGTCACCCGCCTGGCGCGCGGCATCCCGGTCGGCGGCGATCTGGAATATACCGACGAAGCGACGCTGGCCCGGGCGCTGGAAGGCCGCTTGGAGATTCCCAATGAATAAACGCATCCTGAATTTCCCCAATATCCTGACTTTCTTCCGTATCATTCTTTCGGTTTTGCTCTACTTTTTCTACCTGCGCAGCTGCGGCAGCAACGCCTGTTTTTCCCCGCTCTTTATTTTTATCTTCTATGTCGCCATTGCGCTGACCGATCTTTTTGACGGTTTCCTGGCGAGATGCCTGAATCAGGAAACGGAACTGGGGAAGGAACTTGACCCAATGGCCGATAAGGTCTTGGTATTCCTGATGTTTTTTGCTTTTTTCCGCGTTGGCATTTTGCCGCTCTGGGTCATTCTTCCCGTTTTTCTCCGTGATATCTTCGTGAATTACCTGCGCCGGCGTTCACGCATGCTCGATATCCACTTTACGACCAGCAAACTGGCAAAGGCAAAGACCGCCGTACAAATGATCTTTATCGGCTTGCTGCTGTTTATTCCCGTTCTGCTTTCCGCAAAGATCCCCCCGCGGCTTTACGACATCCTTTACGATTATATCAGCGGTCCGGCTGTGCGTATCAGTATGATTCTGATCATGCTGTTTACGGTCTATACCGGGATCGACTATTATCTGAAATACCGAAGATCACTCCATGAACACGAATAAGAAACCCTGGCTGTCCATGGGCCTGGCCTCCGGACTGGGTCTGGGATTCTTCCCCTGGATGCCGGGAACGCTTGCATCCCTGTTCTGTGCGGCCGCGGCTTTTTTTCTCGCACGCAGTATGCGGATCCCGCTCATTCTCGATATTGGCATATTGCTGCTCCTGATCCTGCTCGGGTTGCTCTGTGCCCGGCACCTGGTGCGAAAACAGGGTATCAAAGACCCGGCCTGGTTCGTCCTGGACGAGATCAGTGGCATGTGGCTGGCCTTACTGGGGCTGCCCAAAGACAGGATCCCAGTTCTGGTCGCCGCCTTTGTGCTGTTCCGGATCTTTGATATTCTCAAACCCTGGGTCATCCGCCGTGTGGATGAAATGGAAAATGCAGGGAGCATCATTCTGGATGATCTGCTGGCTGCTGTCCCTGCATGGGTCACCGCTTTTCTGCTGAGTGTACTGCTATGAGAACCTATGCTGCAGAGATCGTGAATATCGGAGACGAACTGCTCGCCGGCCACACCCTGAACAGCAATGCTTCCTATATCAGTGCGGAACTCAAAGCTATCGGAATTCCCGTGCTCCGGCACAGCGTGATTCCCGATGAACGCAACGCCATTGTGAATACAATGGACAATTTGCTGGAAACTACGAGCCATGTTTTTATTACCGGTGGACTGGGACCGACGGGGGATGATCGCACCAAAGCGGTTTTAAGCGATTATTTTGGCGGGAAACTGGTCTTTATGCCCGAGATCTATGCGGAGATCGAGGCACGCTTCCGGGCACGCGGACGCATTCCTTCTCCGGGTAACCGTGAACAGGCATTCGAACCCGACAATGCCCTGCTGATTCCCAACCGCCTCGGGACGGCAAAAGGTTTGTTGTTCCGGCGCGGAAAACGCAGCTTTTATGTTATGCCCGGCGTACCCTATGAAATGGAAAGCATGATGCAGGAAAGCGTTCTGCCGATGCTGGGTAAAGAGACCGGGGTGATCGACGCGGAATATCAGATCAATACTTTCGGGATCCCCGAATCGGAGCTGTCCGACCGCATCAATGCGCGTTTCCCCGGTATTGAAGATGCGATCGTACTGGGCTACTATCCCTCCGTGAATGGTATTACACTGCGCCTGCGCGGAACTAACGCCGCTGGAGTAAAGGATTATCGTGACGGCATTGTCGCGCTTTTCCCGGATGCGGTCTATTCCTGCACGGGGGAACCCGTGGCCGCGCAGCTGATCGGGCTTTGCCGCGAAGCGGAATTGCAGATCGTAACGGCGGAATCCTGCAGCGGGGGACTGATTTCGGATATGATCACGGATATCCCCGGGTCCAGCAAAGTCTTCAACCGGGGCTACATCGTTTATAGCAATGCTGCAAAAAACGAATTACTGGGTATCTCAGAGACCCTTTTGCAGGAACACGGTGCGGTCAGCGAGGCCTGCGTGACGGCAATGGCCCGTGGCGCGATCAGGGTATCCGGCTGCGGGCTTGCTCTTGCGGCCAGCGGCATCGCCGGACCGGGAGGAGGCAGCCCCGAAAAGCCGGTAGGTACTGTATGGATCGCGGCCGCAACCAAAAGCAATCTGATCACGCAACGGATCAATTTTGACCGCGGACGCCGTCCTAACAAATTGTATGCCGCCAATGCCGCACTGCATCTGGCCCGCCGCCTCCTGCTATCGCTGAAAAACAAGGATCATAAGGAATAAATATGGATTATAAACGCACCTTTATCGGAATTCCCCTGCCGGAACACATCCGGGAAACCCTGGAGAATATCCATAAAAAACTTGAGCCCCTGTCACGGGGCGTCGCCTGGGTACGTCCGGAACTCATGCACATTACTCTAAAATTCCTCGGGGAGACCCCGGAACGGATGATGGAAAATGTACGGGAAGTATTTTTGAACAGTACCCGCAATTTTCGCTCCCTGAAACTCAAATTAAAGGATACGGGCTGTTTCCCCCGCGAGGGTGAACCCCGGGTGCTCTGGGCCGGTCTTCTGCAAATTCCGGGTGAACTATACCGTTTGTCGGATGAACTGAATACCGTCTACGTCTCAATGGGCTTCGATGACAGCGGCAAACGTTTTTCTCCGCATATCACGCTGGCCCGTATCAAACAAAAACCTGATCCGCAGTTGCTGAGCGATTTCCTGGAACGTCCGCTTCCGGCGGAAGAATTTTGGGTAGACCGCATTATTTGGTATGAAAGCTGTCACAGGAACGGTAAATTGCAGTATCTTCCGCTGGAGGAATGCAAACTGGATAAATAAGATAAGCAATAAGGAGGGAATAATGCTGGATCAAAAGAAATCCATATGGTCCTGGGCGATGTACGATTGGGCGAACTCCGCGTTTGCCACTACCGTGATGGCAGGATTTTTTCCGATCTTCTTTTCGCAGTACTGGAGTGCCAATGTGGCAAATGTGGATACGACCGCCCGTCTGGGATTTTCCAATTCCATCGCATCACTGATCGTAGCGTTGCTGGCTCCCTTTTTGGGGGCCATCGCCGACAAGGGTACGGCCAAAAAGAAATTCCTGATGACCTTTGCATTTCTGGGCATTCTGATGACCGGGGCTTTGTTTATGGTAAAACAGGGGAACTGGCAAATTGCCGCCCTGATGTATATTCTGGGCACCGTTGGCTTTTCCGGCGCGAACATTTTTTACGATTCTCTGCTGCCCGGCGTTGCTTCGGAAAAAAAGATCGATTTCGTTTCTTCCCTGGGATTCGCCATGGGTTATATCGGCGGCGGTCTGCTCTTCCTTGTTAATGTGGTGATGTACCTGAAACCCGAACTCTTCGGCATTCCCGACGGCAGTACGGCTATCCGCATCGCCTTTTTGAGTGTGGCGTTGTGGTGGGCCGTATTTTCCCTTCCGATCATTCTCTGGGTGAAGGAGCCCAAATACGGACTCAAAGAACCGGGAGTATTCAAAGCGGTTAAGGCCGGCTGGCTGCAGCTGGTCGATACCTTCCGCGAGATTCGGCATCTGAAAGTGGTGGGCATGTTCCTCCTGGCATACTGGTTCTACATCGATGGTGTGGATACCATTATCCGTATGGCGCTTTCCATCGGCACGGCACTCGGTTTCCCGGCTTCGGCGCTGATCGTTGCCCTGCTGATCACGCAGTTCGTCGCCTTCTTCGGATCGCTGCTCTACGGCCAGCTGGCCAAAAAGATCGGTCCTAAAAGATCTTTGTATGTCGGAATTGTTGCGTATTCTCTGATCACTATGGTCGGATTTTTCATGAGTCAGGTCTGGCATTTTTATGCGCTGGCGGTAGCGATCGGACTCTTCCAGGGCGGTATCCAGGCAATCAGCCGCAGTTATTATTCCCGCATCATCCCGGTCAACAAATCCGCTGAATTCTACGGCTTTTTTAATCTGCTTGGGAAATTTGCGGCGGTGATCGGACCCAGCTTGATGGGTATCGTCGGCTTGCTGACCCGCAATGCCGGCGATCTGCAGATCGGAAGACTGCATCTTGAGAATATGGGTATCCGGCTCAGCGTTCTCTCGGTCCTTCTGCTCTTCATTATCGGCGGTTTGCTGTTGCGTAAGGTCGATGAAAAAGAAGGCAAGGAAAACGTTCAATATCTGAAATAAGGATACACGGCAGCAACGCGGCCGTTTTGCTTCAGCCGGAAATCTGCATTTCCGCCAAGCCCCTTTCGGGCAAGGGAAGGAGCAGCGGAAAAAGAGTTTTGCGTTAAAGTATTGTTATTCCAAAGGATAAAGAAAGACATAAGCCCGGGAAAGCCGAATCGTGGGCTTAAAGGATTTCATAAAAATTGGTTGTAAACGATTTCCGAATTGGGTATTATTGCGACTGTCAAGAGCCCCTGTAGCTCAGACGGATAGAGCGCGGGTTTCCTAAACCTGAGGTCGCCCGTTCGAATCGGGCCGGGGGTACGAGTTAGACAGAGTATACAAACGAAAGGTCGAATATGACAGAGAAACTCAGTAAAAAAGAATTAAAGGAAGATCCGTTTTTTGAAGAAGTCGCCCATGTGTTGACCTTTTTTCAAAAGAATCAGCGCAGCATATTGATCCTTGCGGTTGTCCTTGCGATCCTGCTCGGCGGCTTTTTTATCGGCCGCTCGGTAATACGGCAAAATGAACGTGAGGCATCGGGTTATTTCGGCATTGCCATGGATTTCTATAAAAAGCAGGATTATCTGAACGCCGAAGATCAATTCCTCCTGCTTGCGGAAAGCTATAAAAACACGCAATGGGGCAAGCGCGCCTATTACTATCTTGGACTAATCGCACGGACAAAGGGCGGCTCGCAGGCCGAAGGTCTGGATTACATGGAAACCTTTGTTGGGTTTAAAGTCAAAGATCCCCTGATAAAAACAAGCGCATACCAGTATATTGCCAGTGTTTATGAAAGTCAAAACGATTATCTGAGCGCTGCGGAATATTATATGAACGCGGCAAAGCTGGCCGTATCAAAAACGGATAAGGTGGATCTGGGAATACGGGCTGCTTATGCTTACCGTTACGGAGGCAATCCCGCCGGCGTGCAAACGGCAGTGAACTACCTGGAAAGCCTGGAACTCAACGAAGGCGAGAAAAACCGCGTCGCGCTCCTGAAATAAATCGCCCGCATAAAACTGAACCCGGTCCGGCAGACCGGGTTTTTTATTATCACGTAAAATTAGTAAATACAAAAAGTTATATACGAATAAAACAGCAGGAAACTGCGGCATGAAGGCGGATCCTGGAGCAAAGGGCGCCGGATCGTAGCTTTGCATATCCCGCCCGGACGGAAAACTTGGTCCGGGTAATGCAAAAAAACGTTGCAGAACCGTCCGTGAATGACTATATTAGGCGCGAAAGTGGGTAAAATCCCACTTTTCGTTTATGAGGACACTGAAAAGATGGATGAAATCCGTGAACATATCGCTGCAATCGTGGAACGCGAAGGTGCTATTGTCGAAGATATCCGCATCCCCGAGAGCGGCGGAACGATCAAGGTGATCTGCGATACCGAGCGGGGCATCAATTCCGAAGAACTGGTCCGCATCAGCAAAATGATCCTGAACGATCCGGACTATGATGCGCGTTATGCCGAACACTACGATCTGGAGGTCTCTTCGCCCGGGATCGGCGCCCGGCTGACCCTTCCGCGGCATTTCCGGAAGAACAAGACCCGTGATATCGAACTGTATCACGATCTTGAGGGATTTAAGAGTCCTCTGCAGGCCAGGATCCTGGAGGTTGACGACGATTTTCTGCATCTGGAGATCAGGAAAGCCGGGAAAGAAACACAAATGTTACGTATCCCCTTTGACAGGGTTGGATACGCGGTAATAAAACTGAAATGGTAAATTAGGAGATAAACAAATTGGACAGCAAAAATCTCATTGACGCATTTGCCAGCCTGGCTAAAGAAAAAGGGATACCCCGTTCCGAGGTCGGCGAGATCATACGCAAAGTATTTGACACCATTATCAAGAAAAAATACGGTGAGGTGGATAATTTTGACGTGATCGTCAACCCGGACAAGGGGGAGATCGAGATCTATCAGGAACTGACCGTGGTTGCCGATGAGGATCTGGATGATGATGTTGTCGAGATCCCGCTCAGCGAGGCGAAAAAACTTCCGGATGTGGAAGATCCCGAGATCGGCGAGGTTGTGGTAAAGGTGATTGATCCTCAGGTCTTCGGCCGCCGCATGATCTCCGCTGCCAAACAGGTGCTGGGACAAAAGATCCGTGAAGTCGAACGCGACCAGGTCATGGAAGAATACCAGAACCGCATCGGTGAGATCGTTGTCGGTAATATTCATCAGATCCGGCGTAACGATGCTGTTTATGTAAATATGGACAAGACGGAACTGAAGATGCCCAAAAATGAACAGATCCCGACGGAACATTACTACCGTGGCGACACCATCAAGGCTATAATCAAAGAGGTCCGCAAGACCACCCGCGGTCCCGAGATCATTATTACCCGTGCGGACGATTCTTTCTTGCGCCGGCTTTTTGAGCTGGAAGTTCCGGAGATCTTCGACGGCATTGTCGAGATCCGCTCCATTGCCCGATTCCCCGGAAAACGTAGTAAGATCATTGTCGAATCCAACGACAAGCGTATCGATGCGGTCGGTGCCTGTGTGGGTATCAAGGGCAGCCGTATCAAGGCGATCGTTAAGGAACTCAGCGGCGAAAATATTGATATTATCAACTTCAGCCAGGAATCCGAATTGCTGATCTCCCGTGCGCTTTCGCCCGCCAAACCGCTGTTTCTGGAGATCGACGAAGAACGCCGTACCGTTCTGGCCGTTTTCAATGACGATGAGATCGCGACCGCGATCGGATCCAGCGGCATCAACATCAATCTTGCCGGCCGGGTCACCGGTTATGAGATCGACGCCATCCGGCAGTCGGAATACAACCGCTTTGAAGGCGACGATATTTATATTGAAGATATTGAAGGTATCAGCTCCGCGCAGATCCATGCGCTGGCGGATGCCGATATTGAGACTGCGGCGGACTTCCTGAATGCGGATCCCGGTGCTTTGCTGCAGATCAAGGGTATCGGAGAGAAAACTTTCGAAAAGATCGAAAAACTGGTTACGGAAGCGGTGGAAAAGAAACGCAGCCACGATCAGGAATTGGATATTGATCATAATCCGGAAGACAGCGCCGAAGCCGGGTCCCCTGAAGACGAGGCATAAACCAAACTGGAGAATCTATGGCAGCTTCTGCTGACAAACCCCTGAAAATATTTCAGCTCGCGAAACAGCTCAACACTTCACACCGGGATATCATTGAATTCCTGAAAGGCAAGGGCATTGAAGCCTCGCTGAACACCACTCTGGATCCCGATTCCCTGAAACTGGTCAATGAGCATTTCGCCGAAGATAAAGAGAAAGCGGGGCATTTACGCGAAAACCGGGAGCAGAAGCGTATCGAGGAAGAAGAGCGCCGCAGTGCCCGCGAAAAGGAACGGGAAGACGAGCGGAAAGCGCGTGATATCGTCCAAAAGAGAATTCTTCGTTCCCTGAAAGAGGAACCCAAGCCACCCGAAGAAAAAACCCCGCCTGTCGAAAAGAAAAGCGCCGAAAGCGGCAAGAAACCGGCTGTTCTGGAAAAGAAGACACTCGATAAGGAAAAAGAGGAAAAGCAAAAGGCGGCAGAAGAGATCCGCAAGCTCAAAGAAGAGCAGGAAGCCCGTAAAAAGGAAGAGGAAAAAGCCAAGAAGGCCCTGGAGGGCGAAGCTCCCGCTAAAGGCAAAACAGATGTAAATGCCGAAGACAGCAAGAAAAAGAAAAAAAGCAAGGCAACCGACGAACAGTTTGAGAATAAGCTCGAAAAACTGAAACAGCGCCATAAAGGCGCCACCAAACGCATCCAGGTCTCCGAAATGGAGTCGCGTCTGGAGCGTTTCCGGCAGTCGAAAAATATCGAAGATCTGGAAAGCGGTGTCCCGGCAAGCGGAAAACGCCGTCAGAAAAAGAAAAAGGCGGTCGACCAGGTAGAGGTCAATAAATCCATCCGCGCTACCCTGGCCTCCATGGAAGACAAGCCTAAGAAGAAGCGTTATAAATCCCGTCAGAGCGAACCGGAAGAGGAGACCGGCGATAGCAATATCCTGGAAGTAACGGAATTCATCAGCGTAGACGAATTGTCCAAACGCCTGAATGTATCTGCAGTGGACATTATTGCCCAGTGCATGGGTATGGGGCTGATGGTAACGATCAATCAGCGCCTCGAATGGGATACGATTGAACTGCTCGCGGCGGAATACGGCTTTGAAGCCCGCAAGATCAAAGAATATACCGAAGAGGTCATTGAAGAAGATGACATTCCCGAAGGCGAAGCCGTTGAGCGCTCGCCGATTGTCACGGTCATGGGACACGTAGATCACGGCAAGACCTCCATCCTGGATTATATCCGCAAATCCAGCGTCGTATCCGGCGAATCCGGCGGCATTACGCAGCATATCGGCGCTTACAGTGTCGCCACGTCTTCCGGAAAGCGCATAACCTTTTTAGATACGCCCGGTCACGAAGCTTTTACGGCCATGCGCGCCCGCGGTGCCCAGGTCACGGATATCGTGGTGATTGTGGTCGCCGCCGACGACGGAGTAATGCCGCAGACGCAGGAAGCCATCAACCACGCGCATGCAGCCGGTGTTCCCATTATCATTGCCATCAACAAGATGGACAAACCCGAGGCCGATCCCGATCGCGTGATCCGTGAACTGTCCGAAAAGAACGTACTGGTCGAAGCTTGGGGCGGTAAGGTGCAATCGGTAAAACTTTCTGCAAAGACCGGACAGAATATGGAAGCCCTGCTGGACGCCATCCTGATGGAAGCCGAGTTAAAGGAACTGAAAGCCGTTCCCGAGGGCAATGCCCGCGGGGTTGTAATTGAATCCCAGCTGGATAAAGGACTCGGCGCCATTGCAACGGTCCTGATCAATCAGGGTACCCTGCACGTCGGCGATGCCTTTATCTGCGGCCGCAATGCCGGAAAGGTCCGCGCCATGATGAACGAATTCGGCGAACGGCTCAAGCTGGCAAAGCCTTCGGATCCGGTTCAGATCCAGGGTTTTGACAACGTTCCGCAGGCCGGGGACCATTTTATCGTTATGGATGAGGAAAAAGACGCACGCCGCATTGCTGCGGAACGCCAGAAGATTCATCGCGAACAGGAATTCCGTGCTCAGTCGCTGCAGACCCTGGACGAGATCGGCCGGCAGATCGCCGAAGGCCGCACCCGTGAACTGGCACTGGTAATCAAAGGCGACGTGGACGGTTCCATCGAGGCCCTTGCGGACTCTTTTATGAAATTATCGACAAAGGAGGTCGCCGTCAATGTGATCCATCGCGGTATCGGAATGATCAATGAAGGGGACATCAACCTGGCATCCGCTTCCCGGGCGGTGATCGTGGGTTTCCACGTCAATGCGACCGGAAAAGCGCTGGAACTTGCACGGGAACGCAATGTGGAGATCCGGAATTATACCGTGATCTATGATGCGGTAGAGGACGTCCGTCTTGCACTGGAAGGTCTGCTGGAACCCGAAAAAGTACGGGAAATCCTCGGCACTGCCGAGGTGCGTCAGCTGATCTCCATTTCACGAATCGGCGTGATCGCCGGTTCATTTGTGCAAAGCGGCGTAATGAAACGCAATACCACCATCCGCATTCTTCGCGACAATGAAGAGATCTTCAAAGGATACCTCACATCACTGAAACGCTTTAAAGACGACGTAAAAGAAGTTGCGGAAGGTTATGAATGCGGAATTTACATTGATTCCTTTGATGATTTCCGGGAAGGCGATATCGTTGAAAGTTACACGGAAAAAGCCATCAAACGGAAACTGGGGAAATAGACAATGCGATCACGGCCTGAACGACTGGCAAGAGAGATCCGGCGTGCGGTGGGGGACCTGCTGATTCACGACGCACCCGAAGAATGCAGCAAAGTTATGCTGACCGTGTCGCAAGTCGAATTGACCCCGGATTTGAAAGAAGCAAGGATCTATATCAGTATTTACCCCGGGGACGATGCTCTGCGCCGGGAATGCCTGAGGGTCCTGAAGGAATATCAGGGGCGGATACGCCTGGAAATCGGGAATAAGGTGAATATGCGCTTTGTACCCGAAGTAAAATTGTTTATTGACAACAGTCTGGATCAAGTTGAAAGAGTTAATATCCTTTTGCGAGATATCTGATTCGGGTGAAATTACCGGGATAACGGTACCGCTGTTTAAACCCGCGGACTGGACATCGTTTGATGTCGTGAATAAATGCAGGCGCATTACGGGTTTTCGCAAGGTCGGTCACGCCGGTACCCTGGATCCTTTCGCCGAAGGTGTGCTGATCCTGGGATTCGGTACGCACACAAAGCGTTTGGACCGCTATAAAATGCTCGATAAAACTTACCGGGTGGATATACGGCTGGGCGCAGAGACCGATACGCAGGATCCTACGGGCAGGATCATTGCCGGGAAGGGGCAGGGAACGCCGCCGGACCTGCAGACCATCAATGACCTTCTACCGCGTTTCACGGGTACGATCGAACAGATCCCGCCCATGTACTCGGCAAAAAAGGTCCGCGGCAAACGCCTGTATACCCTTGCGCGCAAGGGAGAGATCATTGAAAGAGAAGCCGTATCGGTGCGTATCGAAAGCATTACCCTGTTGGAGTATGCCTGGCCTCTGCTGCGCTGCAGGATCCGCTGCGGAAGCGGGACCTACATCCGCACACTGGCCGCCGATATCGGGAAAGCACTGAATTGCGGCGCATATGCGGATAAACTGCTGCGCGAGCGGATCGGCGACTGGGGTCTGGAAGAATGCCTGACATTGGATGAGTTTACGGAAGCATGGAAATCTATCAGAGAATCGAGACCATAAAGGAGCGGCCGGCAGTCGTACTGGCCATCGGTGCCTTTGACGGCATCCACCGCGGTCACCGCGCGATCATCGCAAAGACCCGGGAAGAAGCACAGCGCCGGAGCGTTAAGAGCATGCTCATGACCTTTTCACCCACACCCCGGGAGGTCTTGGGAAGTGAAAAGGAGATCGCGCTGATGAAGGCAGACGAAAAGATTGCCATGATCCGCGGACTTCAGATCGATATGCTCTGTATCCGGGCCTTTAACCGGCATTTCGCGGGCACCAGCCGTGAAGACTTTGTGACGCGCTTATTGAAATATCTGGACCTGAAAGCCCTGGTTGCCGGACCCGATCACCATATCGGCAAGCAACATGAAGGGGGTATCGCTTTTCTGCAGAACTGTGCGAACGTGTACGGATTTGATCTGCTGATCGTTCCCAAGAGCACTTACCAGGGCTCCGAGATCAGCAGTCAGCGTATCCGCCGGGCGATCAAACAGGGCCGTATTGAAGATGTGAATGCCATGCTGGGTTATAAATACCGCATTTCCGGGAAGGTGATCCCGGGCAGAATGCGCGGACGCAAACTGGGTTTTCCGACACTGAATGTCAAACCGCACCTGGAACGCTGTCTGATCCCGGCCATGGGTGTTTACTGCGTCCGGCTGACCCTGGACGGCAGGGAATATCCCGCCGTGTGCAATATCGGCACACGGCCCACCTTTGCCGAAGACGGCATTTCCCTGGAAGTGCACGCCATCGGTGCAAAGCTGGACACGCAGTACGGGAAAGCGCTTGAAATACGTTTTGAACATTTCATTCGCGAAGAACGTAAATTTGATAATGAGGCTGATCTGATCAGCCGGATAGAAAACGATATCGAAACATGTAAAACATATTTGACGGAGGAAAAATGTCAAGTTTAACAAAAGATCAAATCGCAGAACTGGTAAAAAAATTCGGAAAAGACCCGAACGATACCGGAGCACCGGAAGTTCAGGTTGCTATTTTGACCAAACGGATCAGTGATCTGACCGAACATGTAAAAGTGCATAAGAAAGATCATCACAACCGCCGCGGTCTTTCCAAGATGGTCGGCCAGCGCCGCCGTTTGCTGCGTTACATTCAGAACAAGGATTACAACCGTTACCTCGAATTAATCAGTACACTCGGATTAAGGAAGTAACAAATTTTAACAGCGCAGGATAAAGACGATCCTGCCGTAAGGAGTATATTTTGATTATCAAAGAAAAAACCATTGCCGCAAAAACGATCAGCCTGGAAACGGGAAGGATCGCCAAACAGGCCGATGGTGCTGTTCTTGCCAGGGTCGGCGATACGATGGTATTGGCGACCGTTGTGGCGAACAAAACGATGAACGAAGGCCAGGATTTTGTGCCGCTTTCGGTGGAATTCCGCGAGAAATTCTATGCCAGCGGTAAGATCCCCGGCGGTTTTCTGCGCCGGGAAGGAAGGCTTTCGGACCGCGAGATCCTGATCTCCCGCATCATCGACCGACAGATCCGGCCGCTGCTGCCGAAGAACTGGTTCTACGAGACCCAGGTTATTGTGAACGTATTATCTTATGACGGCGAAAATCAGCCGGATATGCTGGGAGCCGTTGCCGCTTCGGCCGCATTGTGTATCTCGGACATTCCCTTTGAAGGACCTATCGCATCGGTGCGCGCGGGACGCGTGAACGGCGAGGTCATCATCAATCCCACGGCTCCGCAGATTGAACAGAGCGATCTGGAGATCGTAGTTGCCGGTTCCGCAGATTCCATCGTCATGGTGGAAGGCGAGGCCAAGGAAATTTCCGAAGAGGATCTGCTGAATGCGGTCAAGACCGGTCATAAGCTCATTGTGGAGTTTATCGAATTGCAGAAAGAGCTGATCGAGTCCGTTCAGCCGCAAAAACGCGAAGCACCGGCCGAAGAGATCGACGAAGCCTTTGTCGAAACCGTTCGCGCGAAGATCGGGAAACGCATGCAGGATATCCTGTCCAAGACGCTCAAACTGGAACGCGCGGAAGCCGAAGACAGCCTTGTCGAGGAAATTGCCGCGAGTCTTGAAGAAAGTTATCCCGAATGCCTTGAACAGGTGAAGAACATCGTGCATGAGGTTCACAAAGAAGTGATCCGGGAGAAGATTCTCAGCAAGGGTGTACGCGTTGACGGACGCAAAACACAGGAGATCCGCAAGATCACGCCCGAAGTACAGGTTCTGCCGCGCGCACACGGCTCGGCCCTGTTCACCCGCGGCGAGACCCAGGCTTTGGTCACCACCACTCTGGGATCCGGACGCGATGCGCAGATGCTTGACAATATTGACGGCGATTCCGAGAAAGTCTATATGCTGCAGTACAACTTCCCGCCGTTCTGTACCGGTGAAGCCCGCATGATCCGCGGCGTCAGCCGCCGCGAAGTGGGACACGGCAATCTGGCCGAACGCTCCCTGAAATCCGTTTTACCCTCTCCGGAGGAATTCCCCTATACTATCCGCGTCGTCAGCGACGTAATGGAATCCAACGGCTCTTCGTCCATGGCTTCCGTTTGCGGCGCCTGTCTGTCCCTGATGGACGCCGGCGTTCCTATCCGTAAAATGGTCAGCGGCATTGCCATGGGTCTGATCACGCAGGGCAAGAAATTTGCCGTCCTTTCCGATATACTCGGCGAAGAGGATCATTACGGGGATATGGATTTCAAAGTGACCGGCACCGATGACGGCGTTACGGCCATTCAGATGGATCTCAAGATCCTGGGACTGTCCTTTGATCTGATGAAAGTCGCCTTAGAACAGGCCCGCGAAGGCCGGCTCTTTATTCTTGAAAGAATGCGCGAAGCACTTTCGGAACCGCGTCCGGAGCTGAGCAAATGGGCGCCGCGCATTACGACCATGCGCATCGACGTCGACAAGATCGGCGCGGTGATCGGGCCCTCCGGAAAAGTGATCAAGGATATCATTGCCAAGACCGGCGTGGAGATAGATATCGATCAGGACGGTACCGTCCATATCTTTACCATGGACGCCGCCAAAGCGGAAGAAGCCTGCGATATGATCCGCGCGCTGATCGCCGAGCCCGAAGTGGGCAAGATCTACGATGCGACCATTACCCGCTTGATGGAATTCGGCGCCTTTGCGGAATTTATGCCCGGCAAGGAAGGCCTGATCCACATCGGCGAGATGCAGTGGGGCCGGACAAATTCGGTCAAGGATGTCGTCAAGGAAGGCGATAAGGTCAAGGTGAAACTCTTCGAGATCGACAGCCAGGGAAGAAATAACCTGAGCATGAAACGTCTCAGCGAGCCGCCTGAAGGCTATGTGGAGCCCGAACGCAGACCGCGTGACAATAACCGGAAACCGAATTTTTCCAGAGGTCGCCGCGATAACAATCGCCGTAATTAATGCTATCACTCTATCATAAAACCGTCCTGAAAAACGGCATTACAATACTGACGCAACCAGTGGACTATGTCCGCTCGGTTGCGTTGGGTATTTTTGTTGAAACGGGTGTGAACGATGAAGACGCTTCCATTAACGGTATTGCGCACTTTATCGAGCATATGTCCTTTAAGGCCACAAAAAACCGTTCCGCCTACGATATCGTCGAAGATATCGAATCAAAGGGCGGACATATCAATGCCTATACCTCACGGGAAATGACCGCATATTACGCCCGCGTTCTTGACAGCGAACTCTATTCCGCACTTGAAGTACTGAGCGATATCGTACTCAATTCCACCTATCCGCGCAAAGAGATCGAACGCGAAAAGACTGTCATCGCCGAAGAGATCCGGGATTCCCTGGATACTCCGCAGGATGTGGCCAACGATGCCTTTGCGGCTCAAATGTTTCCCGCACATCCCTACGGATATCCCATTCTGGGGAGCCTGGAAACGGTCCGATCCTTCAGTTCCGGCACTATCCGGGACTTTGTGGACCGTTTTTACGCACCCGGCCGCATTATTGTCGCCGCCGCCGGAGCTTTGGACCATCAGAAATTTGTCGAAGAAGCAACAACCCTGATGGGAGGAGACAAGAGCGTCACCAGTCCGCATTCTATTCCGCCCATCACGGATCCGACACCGAAAGAATTGGTCATTGAACGCGATATTGCACAATGTCATTACATTATCGGCCGCCGTGCGTTGGCTTACGGCGACGAACGCCGGTACAGCTATATGATCCTGAATGCTATTCTGAGCGCCGGCATGAGTTCGCGTCTTTTTCACAATATTCGCGAGCGTTACGGATTTGCCTATACCATTTATTCCTTTATTGACGCATTCAAAGACACCGGCCTGTTTGGGGTCTATACCGCCACGGACCGGAAACATGTAAAAAAATTGCACGATCTTGTATGGGCGGAATTGAATAAACTGAAAGATATTGATATCAGTGAAATTGAGCTGAACAAGGTCAAGGCACAGGCAAAGGGATCCATGGTCATGGGACTCGAAAGCATGCACAACCGTTTGGAACGCATGGTGCAGCAGCACATCCGTTACGGAGAAGTCATCGGAATCGATGAATCGCTGCGCCGTATCGAAGCCGTCACGCCCGACGATATCCGCATTCTTGCCAACGAACTTTTTGACGAAAGCGCCTTTCATTCCCTGCTCCTGAAACCGAAAGGAAAATAAATTGAAATCCTATCCGGTCCTGGCATACCACAAGATCTCACAGCAGTGGGAATTGTCGTTTACCATGATGTATCCCCGGGCCTTCGAAGCCCAGATGCGCTATCTTGCCGGAAAGGGTTATACCGGCTGCAGCCTGAAGGAATATCTTGCCGAACCGGCAGAAAATAAATTCGTTTTGACCTTTGATGACGCCTACGAAAGCGTATACCGCTATGCAGCTCCGCTTCTGGAGAAACTGGATTTTCATGCTACCCTTTTTGTTCCAAACGCCTATATCGGGAAAAAGAACGACTGGGATTTCACGCCCGGCAATATCCGCTCCCGTCACATGAACACTGCGGAACTCCTGGAATTGCACCGCAAAGGCTGGGAGATCGCGTCACACGGAGAAGGACACCGGGTACTGACAGGCATGAAAGCCCCGGGAATACAATACGAACTGGAGCATTCCAAAGCCTCGCTGGAAGAACTGACCGGCGGAGAAGTCAGCACCTTTTGCTTTCCCTTTGGGGTGTATAACAAAAGGGTTGTCGACGCCGCCCGGGCGGCCGGATATAAAAATCTGGTCGGTTTTACCGGAGCAGCGCGCCATGGCGTGATTCCGCGTTCCGTTGTATACCGCTGTGTGGACAATCCCCGTTCGGTTCTTCGAAAGATCCGCATTCATTCCTTTTGCCACCGTTTCGAGAACTGCAAGGAACAGCTTTTCCATTCCTTCGCCTTCTTCACGCGCATCAAACAGAAACTGATGCGCTGAGCCACTTCGATCACCGGAGAAAAAGTATAAAAAAGGCTTGAAAATAAGCTGATTAAAGGCGTATTTTCTGCTAGTTCAATAATGAGGTTTTCTATGAAGTACACAGGTATCAAAAAGTTATATTATTCGATCAGCGAAATCAGCGAAATGCTGGATATCAAGCAATCGGTAATACGCTACTGGGAATCGGAATTCAAGGACCTGAAACCTCAAAAGAACCGTGCAGGGAACCGTATTTATAAAAAAGAGGATATCGCCCTTATCCGCCTGATCCATTATTATGTGCACGGAAAACATCTCTCCATTCAGGAAGCGGCCGAAATGATCCGTTCCCTGCGGGAAGAGGGACTCTACGAACGAAAACTTACGGAAATCACACCGCCGGAAGAGGATAAAGCGGAGACTTTCTCCCGGGAAGAGGAAGAAGAAGCGGAAGAAAATCTGCCGGAAGCGGAAGAAGCGGAAACGGTACAGGCGGAAATAACCGAAGAAGAAAGCGAAACAATAAGTGGATCCCCAAAGAACGAGGCGGAGCCCCGTCATCAGCCGGAAACTCCTGCGGAAACGGAAGCGCCGCTACAGGCGGAAGAGCACCGGGACAAGCTCCCTTTCCCGGCCGAGACCGAATCCGCCGGCCCGGAGACGGCTACGCCGGCCGAAGAACATACTCCCCAAACTTCTCAGGATGATAATGTCCGCGATGAAATGCGGGAACTGCTGCATAAAATATCTGCAAATATCTGTGATATCATTGCCATATTGAAGGAATCCCGGAATTAAGGACCCGTCCGATCCCGCGATCCTTTTCCTTGCACTTTCATTTGCCAGCCCATGTTTCTTTGCTCATTATTTTTGAGCCGGATTTCGGGATAAATCAATGGAAATGTTCAAAAAATGCATTGCATCAGGGAGATAAAAAGGATAAATTAACCTGCTTTTTTCGGAGCGTAGCGCAGTCCGGTAGCGCACTTGAATGGGGTTCAAGGGGTCGCAGGTTCAAATCCTGTCGCTCCGACAGTAAAACGGGAGGATTTATCATTCTCCTGTTTCATTTTCAGGAAAGAATATTTACATTCTGCGGATAGCGCTAATCAGAAGAGGTACTATGAAAACGCACCATCAGTCAGGAATAAAACAGCTTCTCCGAAGCCTTCTCATTTTTGTATTGTTTGCATCGGCATATTTAATAGCTGCTGAAGCGGAATTCCGCGGATTGATGATCCGCGGCAGCGACTGGGCATACGAGAAGGGGACGGAGGCAAAGAAAGCGGCCATCAGCCGGATGATCCGCGAAGCGGCAGAACAGGGATTCAACAGTATTATCTTTCAGATCAGCGAGGCCGGCGAGGCTTTTTATCCTTCCCCGCAGGAAACCTGGTCCGCCATGTTCGGGGAAAGTGACCCCGGTTTTGATCCGCTGGACCATGCCCTCAAAGAAGCGGCGGCTTTGCGTCTGCAACTGATCGCCCGCATGGACGTGCTGGCTGCTTACAATGCCGTTACAAAACCCCGTTCTCCCGAGCATATCTTTGTTAAAAACCCCAAATGGCTTTTAACGGACAATAGTTTCAATCCCCTGCGCGGGGATTACTACTACTATCTGGACCCTTCGAATCCCGAGGTCATCAGCTATCTGAAGATGCGGGTGGCGCATGTCCGTGACCGTTATAAGGTAGACGGTTTTTACTTTTCGGAGCTACGCTATCCGGATGACAGCATTCTTAAAAATGCTGCCTTTCAAAAGCAGTATCAGTACCTGCATGCATTCAACGGCGCAAGTATCGAAGCCTGCGCCCAGGACATTTTAAGTTCCTGCCTGGAATCCATGGTCGCAGAGATCCGTCTGCGCAAGCCTTATCTGCAGATCTTTGCGGAAAGCGAAGCCCTGCCATTCGAGATCAAGGGTTTCCGGGATATGTATCCGGCGGATCGCTATTATTTCCAGAAAGGCCTTAGCTGGCTGGAGAACGGACTGATTGACGTTCTGGTTCCGCGATTGCTCATGCGCAGCAAGGGTTTCGAAAATCTCTATGATGCCTATCTGGAAGCCAGCGTACTGCATCCCTATATCATTCCGCTCGTACAGGGGGATGTGGAGATCTATCGCGAAGCCGATGTGCGTAAATCGCTGGCTTATATCCGCAAAAAAGGCGGATCCGGCCTGATCGCGATGCCCGCCCCGGATATTCTGAAAGGCAAATCCCTCTATGAAGACAACGCGGGGCTTCCGTATCTTGCACGTACGCACAACCGCTATCTGCCGGTCGATATTGACCTGGATATTCTGCATATTCCCTATGATATTGTCAAGATCACTCAGGATGGACGTTTTCGTTTTGTGGACCAGTATAACCGCCTGACCTTCATGCTTGACGGTCTGCCGCGGACCCTGAATATTGTCAGTATGGATACACAGTTGCGTTATTCAACCCGTGAATGGGCAAAACCCTACCGCTACCGCGCCGTTTCGGAACGCGATTTGATCCGTCCGGATGCATTTATCGAATTACGCAGAGAACCTTCATTTATCACGCAGGATTCAGCCTTTCAGTTCCTTTTCCGTGCTTCTTCCGGCGAAACCCGTATCAACGGCGAAACCTTGAATGCCTATCCCTATACGGGTATCTTTTTTAAATGGGTCAAAATGGCGTCTTACGGAAAACGCACCCGTGTACGGGGAAGCCTCTATACGGACGGGGATTCTTTGTACTACGAAGACGTGTATTTCGGGAATATGCCGGATACCAGTACCCTGCATGCGGTGATCCTGAACAGCGTCAGCCCGCGCGGCCGGGTACTGCTGCCTCCGGACGATTATTTGAGGATCAGCTTTGCTTCACGACTGGCGGATGTGATGGATACCATTCTGCTATATGCGAATGGAAAGCCGTATCCGCTTTGGTACAACGGTTCCCACTATATCGGCGAGATCCCTACAAGACCTTTTTCCGCCGACGATTCGGTTCGTATCCAGGTCGCTGCGCGGGACAGGATGGGCAAGGAATACTCTTATGATCTTCCTCTGAGCCTGCGGGTGCGTCCCGCAGAGAGCTTCCCGCTCATTGAGGTTAAGGAAGATTTTACACCTGTCAGCTATTCCCTGGGACAGGTACGCCTCGGCGGACCCTATATCCACGAATATCCCCGCGGCGTGCGCTTTGTGACGAACGGGAAATACGGGGGTGATTACCGGATACGCCTGAACCCGACACAATATGCTTATGTCTCCGAACAGTATGTCCGCAGTCTCGCAACCGGTATGCCGCGTCCCAAGTATAACATTACTTCCATCAGCATCCAGAAAGACAGCGCTTTCGAAAGTGTTACCATTCCCCGGCCGGAACCGGTACCGTATTCCCTGCATCCTGAACCGGAACTGAAGCGCATCCGGGTCCGGCTTTACGGCGTACATTCCAACAGCACCTGGATCACACATCGCGAAGGGCTGGAGCTGGTCGATTATGTCACTTGGCAACAGGTGGATGCCGAGACCTACGATATTCTGGTTTATCTACAGGATACGAATATCTGGGGTTACGATCTGAAACAGAACGAACGGTACCTCAGCCTGCAGCTGCGCTATCCGCCCTTACGCAAGAATATGCTGATAGCTCTGGAAGCCGGACATGGCGGAGAATGGAACTGGGGTGCGCTCGGTCTTTCGGGTATGAAGGAAAAGGATGTCAATCGGGATGTCACGGAAAAAGTCCGGGATATGCTGATAAGCATGGGCTATAGGGTCCTGGAGATCCGTCCTGCTGACAGCAGTCCCACACTTCGTGAGCGCTGGCTGATGACCGACTCCCTTAAAGCGGATCTTTTTGTCTCCATCCACGCCAATGCCGCCGGCGGCGATTACCTGCGCGTATCGGGGACCAGCACCTATTATAACAACCCTTTCTGGCGGGATTTTGCTTCTCTGACATACGATGCCATGCGAAAACTGCCTTTGGAAGAATTCGGCGTGGTGGGTTCCTTTAACTATATGATGTGCCGCATGAGCCAGCGGCCTTCTATTCTGGTCGAGCTGGCCTTTATGAGCCATGCCGGAGACGAGAGTAAAATGGCCAACCCGGATTTCCGTACACAAATGGCAAAACAGATCACGGAATCCGTAAATCGCTATATCGAACAAAAATTAAACCGCCGTTAGGAACCGGAACGCAGTTCCTCATACATCCTTTGTATTTCTGTGGAACTTATACCGCGCATGAGAGCCTGATCCAGGACTTGCAGCGCTTGCTTTTGCAGTCCGTTGCGGTACAAAGAATATGCATACAAATAAACGTAACGCGCATCGTTTTGCGTCGTCTCAAAAGCGGTTTTCGCCCATTGCATGCCCTTTTCCGGCTGTTTTTCGAGATATAGAATACCCAAATTATAGGCACTTAAACCATTGCCGTCCAGAGCGTAAGCCGATTCAAAGCAGCGGATAGCTCCCTCGCTGTTTCCGGATTCGGAATACAGCAATCCAAGATTGATCTGCGCAGCCGGGATTCCGGGATGCTCCCTCGCAGCCTTTTCAAGGTAGAACAGAGCGGAATCCATTCGGGCATTTTCATAGTACAGCAATCCAAGATTGATGGACGCTTCCCCATAATCCGGCCGCAGTTTTAATGCCCTGCGGTAAGCTGTTGCGGCTGAGCGCGGATCGGCGTTGGCAATATAATAATTTCCCAAATTATAGTGCGATGTTTCGTTATCCGGAAAGATCCCAAGGCTTTGGAAATATTCGCGTTTTGCCTCTTCATAGGCTGAACGGTAGCGTGGAGGAATTGACGATTCCGGAATACCGCTCAGCGCCTCTGCGGCGCGGATACGAACCAGCAGAATACTGTCGGCGCAGGCCGCCAGCAGGGATTCGCGCATTTCCGGATAGTCTTCCGGCGACAGATGCATCAGGGCCGAAGCGCGAATTAGCGGGGAGGAAGAGCGCAGCAATAACGAAAAAAGCGGAATGAAGGTTTCTTCCCTGCCTGCAGGAAGGCTTCGCAGGATCGATGCCGCGACAATTTCCGAATCCGTTTTTTGTAAATACCCGACAATATCGGCCGCAGGCACTGTATCTCCCCGCCGCAAGCGGTTCAGTATCCCGGCCCAGACCCGAGTTTCCGCTTGAAAACGGCCGCTGTAGCGGAGCTGTATAATAGAATCTGCCCAGGCGGGACTATTACTGCGGTGACATAGGTTGCAGGCATTAGGCGAGCCGTATTCCGCGCTTAAAGCCGGCATGGGCGGGCGCATGGAATGGTCCGAACGTGTCATCCGGGCAAAATCCGTTTTTGGCATGTGGCAGTTGATGCAAATGTTAGCGGGGGAATTTTCCGTGTGAAAGGTGTGCACAGCGGCAGTGGAAACGCGCTGTTCATGGCAGGGCAGACAGGAAGCGTTGGGATTGTCTTTCTGAATATAGCGTCCGCTGCTGGTATGGCAGTGCAGACAGTCCATCTTGCTGTTCCGAACACAGGGAGACAGCAGCCAGCTGGTATAGGTGTAATTCTCGCCCAGATCCCTGCCGTCCGGATAATAATCCGGATTTTCGTAGCCGACCAAGTCATAATGATCGAAAAAGTCATCGCCGGGGACATATTCGGGTGTCAGCGAAACGATCTTGGCATGACAATAGGAACAGACGGTGTTTACCTGTTCCGGCGTATAGCCGCGGTCCTGGGTTATCGTCCTGATATACGTGGAATCCGGTACGTAGCCGCGCCTTTCCGCATCTTTGAAAACCGCATTGTGTCGGTCCGCCGGACCGTGGCAGGTCTCGCAATTAATGCCCGCTTCCAGCCAGCTGCTGCGGTAACGGTCTTTGGCAAGATCATAGGAACTGCTCAACTGACTGACATGGCAGGAATAGCAGGCTGAATTGAAGGTATATCGCCGGTCGGTCCAGGGCAATGCCCGGTCGGGGAAGTCCTGATGCATCCGTATGGCCGAGGCCGTTATGTCAAACCAGCTACTGCTGCGGACCTCGTAACCCAGCGGCAGGGTCTGCAGTTTGCCTTTTCCGAAAGGGGTCAGGAAGTAATAAACGTATTTTCCCCCCAGGACGTAACGGATACGGTAACGCTTCTTATCGCTGCTGCGGACAATATAGGCGCATTTCCCTTGCAGGACGTAACGGTAATGATCATCGCCGGAGCGAATGGCAGAATCGCAGGGACTCAGCGACGAACGGGCAAAATCGGCATGAAATTCCTGCATTGCCAGACCGTGATGGGAATTTTCCCAAAGCGCGTAAAAATTTTCGTGGCATTCACGGCAGGATCGGGAACCCCGGTATGCGCTGCGGCTGTCCCCGCAGGCTGTCAGGAAAAGGATGAGACAAATGAGTAAAAAGTAACGCATCGTCTGCAATTTAATAAAAAAAGCGGGCTATCAAAATAAATGATGTATTAAAAAGGCAGCAGGTGCTGAATGGCTTCCTGATCGCTGAGTTCCTGATCAAGACAAAGGTCGATAAAACCTTTATAGCTTTCGATCACGGGGATCTTGCTGTTGTTGTCGACATATTTCAACAGTCCCTCACTGCCCTGCGGAATGATCAGGTCGATCAGATCCGATAACTGCAGCATCTCGGCCATTGCCACCCGGTCGGTAGTCGGAGCCAGCGCAAGGATATCTCTCGGAAGTCCGTTCTTTTCCAGGATATCGCAAAGAATGGAAACGATCGCTGTATTGGAATGAAAGGCTTCCTTGCCGCCGCGCAGTATAAGCGACATTCGGGCTTTCAATGCGAAAAGGGGAGAAAGGATCGTAATATACGGACAGGATTCGAAAATAAGTCCGCCAAGGGAGGGTTGAGATGGAAGATTGCAGTCACTTTGCAGCAAGTGCTGGAAACGTTTTTCGATCTCCGGGTCGGCGGCAAGACGGATCAGTAAACCGGTAATGTGACCGATACGTTCTTCATTGAGGATCAGCCGGTCGATCATGGATGCGGAAAGGCGCATGGCCTTGCTGTTCTCCAGATCCTGGCGGTTAAGGCGAAGCACGATCTTCTGATTCTCCAGAAGCGCAGTGCCCATTTCTTTCAGAATCCGGGATATTTTTTCGGAATCCAGCGAGCGGAGCAAAGGAGCTGCTGCTTTTGCCTTCTCGGCCAGATGCCGGATCGATGTCATTTCTTCACCTGCATTTTTTTTAAATTTCTGCAATTGCGGGTGTAATTTATTCAATGCAGGGAATATTCATAGACATTTTTTAAAAAATTTTACCACATCTGCATACATGGTTTAAGTTTTATATATTAAATTTTTAAAAGAATTTTCTTGTTAAGAGAACAGAGAAGAATTAATTTTTACCGTCGTAGTCAACAATAGTAAAAAAAGGAGCAAAAAAATATGAAAAAAGGTATCGTGCTTTTGATGTGTGTGTTGTTCGCATCGGCTGCCTTTGCCCAGTTCGATCTGGGTATCAAGCTGGGTGCTAACTACTCATACATACAAAGCGAAGAATTCGATTTCCAGAACTACATCGATGAATTCAGTGATTTGGGGAACATTACGGGCTTTGTTGGCGGTGTCTATACCGCGATCGGCTTCGGATCCTTTGCCATCCAGGCGGAAGGTCTCTTTTCCATGGAAGGATTTTCCATTGAAGGGATCCTGGAAGGAGAAGGTTCGGATGTCATTGAGAATACGACCATCCGCACCAATTATCTGAATGCGGTACTGGCTGCCCGCTACAATCTTGATCTGGTTATCGTAAAACCCTTCATTCTGGCAGGTGTCAATGTAGGTATCCCGCTGGGCGAATCGGTTGTGGAAGGCGCCGAGATCGATCTTGAAAATTTTGATTTCACAAAACTCGGACTCGCTATCGGTGCCGGCGTCAAGATCTTTGATATGGTGGATGTTGAAGTTCGCTATGTCCAGGGCATTACCGACATTTATACGGCCGAGACCGATGACAACGCGACAACCTTCTCCAATCTTGTCCGACTCTCGCTTGGCCTGTACATTTTCTGATTTACATTGACAAAAAGCACAGACCCGCCATCCGGCGGGTTTTTTATTAATTTTTAAGTTCAGTAATTATGATTTTTTACAAAAAAATATTTGTTAATAGATTGGCGCCGGAGTATATTCATAAAAATATTATATTAGAACAATGGGGGTAATATGAAAAAACTGCCGTTAACGATCATGGCTGTACTGATCCTGACGCTGTCGCTGCCTGCACAGATCGATCTGGGGGTCAGACTCGGAGCGAATTATCCGTTTCGCGGTTTTTCGGGAGACGCTTTTCAGGAATATATCGCGGATATCAGCGATCCTTCGGCGATCACCGCTTATACCGGTGGTGTTTTTGCGGGAGTTAATTTCGGTTCCTTCGGAATACAGCTTGAAGGCAATCTCGCCCTGGAGGGTTTTTCCATCGCCCGTATCATCGAGGGCGATCCCTTTATGGAAGTGATCAGCGGAACCACCGTGAACACCGAATATATCAATGTCTTGCTGATGGCCCGGTATCAGGTGGATATCCCGGTCATTCAACCCTATATTGCCGCAGGTGTCAATGTGGGTCTGCCACTGATGACGATCATTGAGAATCCGAATATCACTTTTCTGGAAAACTATGAATTTTCTCAAACGGGATTCGCGGTCAGCGTGGGTCTGCGCCTCCTGAGCATTATTTCCGTCGATCTCCGCTATTCCGGCGGGATCACGGATATCTGCAGCGGTCAGCTCGACACCACGCATCCGCTGTTCGGTCAGCTTATCCGGCTTTCCCTGGGTCTGCATCTTTTTTAAAGGATCTGAATATCCTTGACTTGATGAAGTATCAGCACAGACAAACATAAAACATCGTTTTATTCATAAAATAATTTAATCGGTCATTATTATTTCGGAATATGAAAAAAAAGCTGTATTTATTAAAAAACGCATTGACATCAGTCGCGCTATATCATAAATTTGAGTCGAAAACGGAACCGCAGATATGAAACAAAACGTATATAACATGCATCATCATACCGCTCCATAGGGAGCCGGGATCTGCATGGCATTGAAATATCTTATCCCGATTCCCTGGTTGAATCGGGATTTTTTTTAACGACGGGATAATTCGAGGTACTTATGTTGACACTGGCAATTCAAAAGAAGGGACGACTGGCTACGGGCAGCCTGGAACTGCTGGAACACTGCGGGATCCATTTTGAACATAACGGACAGGAAAAGCTTAAAACGGAAGCCCTTAATTTTCCGCTGGAAATGTTGTTCCTGCGCGATGACGATATACCCCGTTACGTGGAAGACGGAGTCGCGGATATCGGGATCGTAGGTGAAAATGTCGCCCTGGAGTCTGCCGCGGACATTCTGAAGGTTCTGCCGCTGGGCTTTGGGAAATGCCGTATGTCCATCGCCGTTCCCAAACATCTGGCCTACACGGGAGTGCAGGATCTGCAGGACAAGCGCATTGCCACTTCTTACCCGCGTTTGTTGAAAAAATTCTTGAACCGGAACAAGGTTTCCGCACAGATCCACGAAATATCCGGCTCCGTTGAGATCACTCCGGGCATCAATATGGCGGATGCGATCTTTGATATCGTCAGTACAGGAAGCACTCTGATCAGTAACGGACTGCGCGAAGTGGAACTCGTCCTGCATTCCGAAGCCGCGGTTTACCGGAACCGCAGGCTGAATCCCGGAAAGCTTGCCCTTTTAGAAAACCTGTGTTTTCGCATACAGGCCGTCAATAAGGCCAAAGACCACAAATATATCCTTTTGAATGTGCCCAACGAAAAGCTGGAGCAGGTCTGCCGTATTTTACCCGGAATGAAAAGTCCTACCATTATGCCGCTGGGCGAGCCCGGCTGGAGTTCCGTGCATTCGGTGATCAAGGAAGATAAATTCTGGGAGATCATTCAGCAGTTAAAGGATGCCGGTGCGGAAAGTCTTCTGGTCACCGATATCGAAAAAATGATTTTGTGAGGAATGATGAAGATTTATCGTTATCCGAGTGCAAACACTCTTGAAGAACTCTGCCGGCGGCCGCAAATTGCGCGTGAAACGCTTTTTACGGATGTACGGGGCATCATGGAACAGGTGCGGCAGGAAGGCGATGCTGCCCTGATCCGCCTGACAGAACGCTATGACCGCGCCGCGATTGGCAGCATCCTTTACCCGGAAGCGGAAATTGCCGCTGCAGGAGCACTTTTGTCGGAAACGATCAAAAGCGATATCCGTATGGCTGCTGAGAATATACGGCGTTTTCATGCCGCACAGGAAAGTGCGGAGGCAGAAATTGAAACGCGTCCCGGAGTTCACTGTTGGCGTGAAGCCCGTCCCGTCGAAAAGGTCGGACTCTATATTCCCGGCGGCAGCGCCCCGCTCTTTTCCTCCGTATTGATGCTGGCGATCCCCGCCCGGCTGGCCGGTTGTGAAGAGATCGTGCTGTGTTCGCCGCCGCGCAGGGACGGAACCCTGGATCCGCTTATTCTCTGGAGTGCGGCGGAATGCGGTGTCCGCAAGATCTGCCGCATCGGCGGCGTCCAGGCGATAGCTGCCATGACTTTTGGGACCGAATCTGTACCGGCGGTGTACAAGATATTTGGACCGGGGAACCAGTACGTCACTGCAGCAAAATTACTGGCATCCATGGAAGGGGTTGCTATCGACATGCCGGCCGGTCCCTCCGAAGTGCTGATCATCGCGGATCAAAACGCCGATCCGGCTTTTGTCGCCGCCGACCTGCTTTCCCAGGCGGAACACGGCCCCGACAGCCAGGTCCTGCTGCTGAGCGATGACAAGGATCTGCCGGAAAAGGTTCTGGAGCAGATCCGGATACAGTCCGCGGACCTGCCCCGGGCGGATATTGTAAAAGAATCCCTGAAATACGCCGCGATCGTGATCCTGAAGGATATAGAAGCCTGTATGGATTTTTCAAACCGCTATGCACCCGAACATCTGATCCTGCAAACCCGCAATGCCGGAAAACTCAGCAAACGCGTCCGGAATGCCGGATCCGTATTTATCGGTCCCTATACACCCGAATCTGCGGGTGATTATGCCTCCGGAACCAACCACACATTGCCGACTTCCGGCTTTGCCCGCAGTTACAGCGGTGTATCGCTTGACGCTTTCCGGAAATGGATCAGCTTTCAGAATATCACGGAAAGCGGACTCGCAGGGATCGCTCCCTCTATAGAGCGCATGGCGGAAGCCGAAGGATTGCAGGCACACAAAAATGCTGTTACACTGCGCCTGAAACACGGTGCAAGGAAGAAATAAGATGACATTTGAACTTGATTCTCTGGTCCGTAAGAACATTCTCGGAATGATGAAATACGCTTCTGCGCGGGATGATTTCAGCGGCAGTGCAAAGATCTATCTGGATGCGAATGAGAATAGCTACGGTTCCCCGGCCGGCGGAAAGCTGAACCGCTATCCGGATCCCCTTCAACGGGAATTGCGGAAAAAGATCGCGGAAGAAAGAGCGATCGGCAGCGAAGAGCATATCTTTCTCGGTAACGGCAGTGATGAGGCTATCGATCTGCTGATGCGGGTGTTCGGCGAACCGCGGATCGACAGCATCATGATCCTGCCGCCGACCTACGGTATGTACAAGGTCTGCGCCGATATCAACGATCTTGCCGTTCTGCAGGTCCCACTGCGACCGGATTATTCTCTGGATACGGACACGATTATTCAGACTGCCGTAACAAATAAATGCAAATTGATCTTTATCTGCTCGCCCAACAATCCCAGCGCAAATTTAATGGATCCGGCGTCAATCCGGCGCATTTTGGAGGAGACCTCTTCCATTGTGGTTGTGGATGAAGCCTATATCGATTTTGCCGACGCGGAATCCTGGACAAAGGAAATTGCCGCTTATCGCAATCTGGTCGTTCTGCAGACCTTTTCAAAAGCCTGGGGAATGGCGGCTATCCGGCTTGGAATGGCCTTTGCCGACCCGCAGATCGTTGCACTGATGAACAAGATCAAATATCCCTACAATATCAGTGACGTCACCGCAAAGACGGTTATTTCTGCTCTGCGGCAATCCCGGGAAAAAGAAAATATGGTCAGGCAGATCAAGGCGGAACGCAGCAGATTGATGGCAACGCTTGCCGGCTTGCCCTTCGTAAAGGAAGTGCTTCCCAGCGCTGCGAATTTCTTTCTTGTCCGCTTTGCCGATGCCGCGGCGGTTTATCGCTATCTGCGCGAAAGGGGGGTCATTGTGCGGGACCGTTCCGGCCAGATGCACTGTGGGGAATGTCTGCGCATAACGGTAGGGACCCCGGATGAGAACCGTTTTCTCTGCGAAACGCTCGAAGCTTTCGGAAAGGAGAAGGCTTAATGAAAAAAATTTTATTCATCGACCGCGACGGTACCATTATCGCCGAAACGGAGGACGAACGTATCGATACGCTGGAAAAAATGCAATTCCTCCCCGGTGTAATCCGTGCCCTGAGCGACCTTACCCGCAGCGGCGAGTATACGCTGGTCATGGTCACTAATCAGGACGGGCTGGGACGCCCGGATTTTCCACGCGAACGTTTTGAACTTGTACAGGAAAAGATGTTGCAAATTCTTAAAAACGAGGGAATTGAATTTTCCGCCATACATATTGACGATCATTACGAAGAGGAACTTGCTGCAACCCGGAAACCCGGTACCGCTATGCTGAGCGCCTATATGAATGCCGAATATGATCTGGCCGGCTCCTGGGTGATCGGGGACCGGGACTCGGATATGCAGCTGGCAAAAAATTTACACGCAAAAGGCATTTTTCTGGGCAAGAAGCACCCGGATGCGGAATATTGCAGCGAATCCTGGGAAGCGATACGGAATTTTTTATTGCGATCCCCGCGCTCCGCGCATCTGCAGCGTATGACCCGTGAGACGGAAATTGCCGTCGAAGTGCTGCTGGACGGGAAAGGGAAAGCGGATATCGATACGGGGATCGGATTTTTCAATCATATGCTGGAACTCTTCGTGCGGCACAGCGGAATCGACGCAAAGATCTTTGTGAAAGGCGACCTTCAGGTTGATGCACATCACAGTATTGAAGATACGGCGCTGGTTCTGGGGGAGGCTATCCGCAAGGCGCTCGGTTCAAAACGCGGGATTGAACGCTACGGTTTTTATCTTCCCATGGATGAAGCGGCCGCCACGGTTACCCTGGACCTTTCCGGACGAAGCTATTTTCAGTGGGAAGTAAAATTGCATAACCCGATGTGCGGAGATTTTCCAACCGATATGTTAAAGCATTTTTTCCGTTCCTTTGCCGATGCGCTGGGCTGCAATCTGCATATTCGTGCGCAGGGTGAGAACGATCACCATGTGATCGAAGCCGTTTTCAAAGCCGTAGCCCGCTCCTGCCGGCAGGCTTTTATCCGCAGCTCCGATATTCTGCCCAGTACCAAAGAAGTCCTTTAATGTCACTCGTTGTCATTAAATACAATGCCGGCAATATCCGTTCGGTACTGATCGCACTCGGACGCCTGGGCGTAGCTGCGGAGATCAGCAACGATCCGGGCCGCATCCGTGCGGCGGAAAAAGTCATTTTTCCCGGAGTGGGAGAAGCGTCTTCTGCAATGCGATATCTGCAGGAAAAAAAACTGGACACCCTGATCCCCGCGCTGACACAGCCGGTGCTGGGCATTTGTCTGGGACTGCAGTTAATGTGCCGTCATAGTGAAGAGGGAGATACACCGTGCCTGAATGTATTTTCTACCCGCGTGCGCCGTTTTCCTCCCGGAAAAAAGGTTCCGCATATGGGCTGGAACGCGATCAGCAGCCTGCGCGGACCTCTGTTTAAGGGCATTCCCGAAAATGCCTATTGTTATTTTGTGCACAGCTATGCGGCCGAATGCTGTGCGGAACAGACGGCAGTGACGGAATACGTTTTCCCCTTTGCCGCGGCTCTGCAGAAGGATAATTTTTTCGCACTGCAGTTCCATCCCGAGAAAAGCGGCGATACGGGTCAGCGTATTTTGCGGAATTTTCTGGAATTGCCGCCCCTGAAAGAAGGAATGCAAACATGATTGAGATCATTCCCGCCATTGATATCCTCGAGGGTGTCTGTGTACGCCTGAAACAGGGAAATTACGAACAGAGGACGGTCTACGACGAAGACCCGCTTGCGGTGGCCCTGCGTTTTGAATCTGCAGGCATCCGGCGTTTGCACTGTGTGGACCTGGATGGTGCACGTCAGGGATATTTGGTCAATACGGAGATCCTGAAAGCGATCTGTACACAGACCTCTCTGCAGGTGGATATTGGCGGCGGTATCGGATCGGACGCGGATATTGAAAAGGCTTTCTCTCTGGGAGCCGCCCAGATTACGGCCGGCAGTATTGCCGTGCGCGAACCGCATACCGTTCTAAGATGGCTCAGGCAATACGGAGCGGAACGTATTATTCTGGGTGCGGATTTTCAATATGGACGTATCGCGGTTTCGGGCTGGCAGGAAAGCAGTTCGCTGGATCTGTCGGGTTTCCTGGACGACTATATATCCCGGGGCATCAGGACCGTGATCAGTACGGACATTTCCCGTGACGGCATGCTGGGCGGCAGTGCCGAAAAGATTTATGCTCAGATCAAAGCCCGCTATCCAGACCTTTTTCTGATCGCCAGCGGCGGCGTGTCGGATATGAAGGACATTCAGCGCCTGAACGAAGCCGGGATCGACGGCGTGATCGTGGGCAAAGCCATTTACGAAGGACGTATCCGTTTGGATGAGATACGGGAGTTCATGACATTATGCTGACAAAACGCATCATTCCCTGCCTGGACATCCGTGACGGTGAAACCGTCAAGGGAGTCCGTTTCGTGGAGATCCGCCGCGCCGGCGATCCGGTGGAACTGGCGCGACGCTACGCCGAGGCGGGAGCGGATGAACTGGTTTTTCTGGACATTACGGCAACGGTTGAAAAGCGCCGTACCTTTGCGGAACTGGTGGAACGCATTGCGTTTCAAATCAATATTCCCTTTACGGTGGGCGGCGGCATACAAAATGAATCGGACGTTGCGCGCTTGCTGGATGCCGGCGCAGACAAGATCAGCATTAATACTGCAGCGGTCCGGGATCCCGGATTGATCGATACGCTTGCCGCACGTTTCGGGAGTCAGTGTATTGTGCTGGCGGTGGACTGCAAACAGGAGGGTAATATCTCCCGCGTCTATCTGAACGGCGGTCGCAAACCCTCCGAGCGGCAAACACAGGAATGGGTCCGTGAAGCGGTACAGCGCGGAGCAGGGGAGATATTGCTGACTTCCATGGACCATGACGGCACCAAGAACGGATTCGCCCTGGAGATCACCCGGGAGATATCGGAAGCGCTGCCCGTTCCGGTCATTGCTTCGGGCGGTGCCGGCACCCCGCAGCACTTCTTTGAGGTCTTCAGAGAGGGAAAGGCCGACGCCGCACTGGCAGCCAGCGTCTTCCATTTTGCTGAGATCCGCATTCCCGAACTGAAAATACTGCTCCATCAACAAAAAATACCGGTCAGATTGACCGGAAAGGACAATGATTATGGATCTGGATTTTAAAAAAGGGAAAGGCCTTATCCCGGCCATTATTCAGGATGCCCACAGTGACAAGGTCCTGATGCTGGGCTATATGAACCGTGAAGCCCTTGAGATCACGAAGAAAAGCGCTAAGGTCACCTTCTACAGCCGTTCGCAGAAAAAACTCTGGACAAAAGGGGAGACTTCCGGTAACTATTTGCATGTGAGGGAAATCCGAGAGGACTGCGATGCCGACACGCTGCTGATCCGCGTTGTTCCCGACGGCCCGGTCTGCCACACCGGCGATGACACCTGTTTCGGGGATACGAACCCGGATTTCGCCCGGTTTCTGGAAGAACTGGAGCGTATTATTTCAGACCGAAAGAGCAATCCCTCATCCGCATCCTATACCAATTCTCTCTTTGAGAAGGGTACGGCACATATCGCCCGGAAAGTCGGGGAAGAAGCCCTGGAAGTCATGATTGAAGCCCTGGCGGGACGCCAGGATCTGCTGAAAGAAGAAATTGCTGACCTTCTCTACCATCTTCTGGTCCTGATGGCCGACCGGCTGATCAGCCTCAACGATATCAATCTCATACTTAAGAACCGGCATCAGGTTTAAAAAGCTGCAAAAGACGGAATAGCGGACAGGGAGCAGGGAAAACCCGGCCGGCCTTCCGCCTTTACGTATATAATACATCTGAAGGATTTAAATATTAACGATACAAAAGCAAAATGATGGAATAAATAACGATATTCACAATAATATTAATTAATGCTTGTAAAACACGATAAAAAATCTCATATTAGAAACGATATTTAATATTGGGATGTGGTCTAAAGGCAAGGCGCTCGGCTGTTAACCGAGAAGATAGGGGTTCGATTCCCTTCATCCCAGCAAGGATACAATACAAAAAGCACAGGCTCCGCAGGCAAGCGGATAAAAACATCTTTTTGAACGGAAAAAAACAAAATATCCGTTTCTAAACGCTGCTTTATCTGTTATATTTCGTCTTGTTTCAACGGAGGATATCGCATGAAGGTTTTGATCATTAATTCCGGAAGTTCATCGGTGAAGTATCAGGTCGTGGATACCGAACAAAAGAATTATCTTGCAAAGGGTCTTGTTGAGAGTATCGGCCTGGAGCGTTCCCGCATCAAGCATGAAAAACGGGGAAATGAAAAGATCATCTTTGAGGAATACATGCCGGACCATAAGGCTGCCATTGCCAAGGTCTTATCCATGCTGATCGATAAAACCCACGGTGTTTTAAATTCCTATGACGATATCGATGCCGTCGGCCATCGTCTGGTCCACGGCGGTGAGCGCTTTAAATCCAGCGTTTTGATCACCGATCATGTTATGGATGTGCTGAACGAATGCATCCAGCTGGCTCCGTTGCACAATCCCGCCAATATCGAAGGTATCCGCGCGGCCCAGCATTCCCTGCCAAAAACGGCGATGGTCGGCGTATTTGATACTGCATTCCATGCCACAATGCCTGATTATGCCTATATGTATCCGCTGCCTTACGAATATTATGAGAAATATGCCATCCGGCGTTACGGTTTTCACGGGACTTCGCATTATTTTGTGACCCGCCGTTTTGCAGAGCTGATAAAGCGGCCGGTGGAGGAACTGAACCTGATCTCCTGTCATATTGGAAACGGCGCCTCGGTCACGGCCGTTAAGAACGGAAAATCCGTAGACACTTCCATGGGCTACACCCCTCTGGAAGGCCTGATGATGGGAAGCCGCTGCGGCGATGTGGACGGCGGTGCCTTTCTGAAGATCGCGGAGAACGAGAACATGAGTATCAACGATATGAACATGATGCTGAATAAAAAAAGCGGGATAATCGGGATCTATAAGAAATCCTGCGATCTGCGGGACGTGGAAGAAGATATCGAAAAAGGGGATGATCGCGCCAGACTGGCTTTTGATATGTACAATTACCGGATAAAAAAATATATCGGTATGTATGCAGCCGTTCTTGGAAGGGTAGACGGCATTATCTTCACCGGCGGTGTCGGAGAGAATGCGGACCTGACCCGCGGACCGGTTTGCAGGAATATGGAATATATGGGATTGTTGCTGGACGAAGAAAAAAATCGGGAAACCATTCGCGGTAAAGAGGGGTTTATCCATGCGAAGGATTCAAAGGTCATGATCGCGGTGATCCCTACGAACGAAGAACTGGTCATTGCGCTTGAAACCGAAGGTATTATCCGTCAAAACGGCTAAAGAACAGCAGGTGCAGCTATGTTAAGCCTGGAACAGGTCCGGGAAAATTATGAAAGCGTCCTCGAGAAGTATAACGAGGTCGCTTCCTACATGAATCTGGAAGAAAAAGAACAGCGTATCGGGGAACTCCGGGAAAAAACACTGGAAGCGGATTTTTGGCAGAATAAACAACGTGCCCAGGAGATCAGTAAAACCATCGCCGATCTGGAATTCGAGATCGAACGCTGGAAAAAACTGGATATGCTCAAGCAGGATATCGAACTGCAGTGGATGCTGATGGAAGAAGATTCCGGCGACCTGAAAGAACTTTCCACGATGGTGGAATCCTTTTCACGCAGGATCCTGGATCTTGAGACCGAGAAACTGCTGTCCGGAAAGCACGACCGCAGCAGTGCGATTCTGATCATTCATCCCGGTGCGGGCGGTACGGAATCCCACGACTGGGCCAGCATGCTCTACCGTATGTATATCCGCTGGATGGAGCGCCGGGGTTTCGATTATGAGGTACTGAATTTTCAGCCGGGCGATGAGGCCGGGATCAAAGAAGCGGTCATCGAGGTCAGCGGCGCTTATGCTTACGGTTATCTGAAATCGGAGATAGGCGTGCACCGGCTGGTCCGTATTTCTCCCTTTAACGCCCAGGGCAAACGCCAGACCAGCTTTGCTTCGGTATTTGTCTATCCCGAAGTCGAGGATGATATCGAAATTGATATCAATCCGGCGGACCTGCGTATCGACACCTACCGTTCCAGCGGAGCGGGAGGTCAGCATGTCAACAAGACCGATTCCGCCATCCGGATCACGCATATCCCCACGAATATTGTCGTAACCTGCCAGAACGAACGCTCCCAGCATAAGAATAAAGAATCCGCCATGAAGGTCCTGCGTTCCCGCCTTTATGAAGAAGAACGCAAAAAACAGCAGGCGGAAAAAGCGGAACTGGACAAAGCCAAGACCGATATCGGCTGGGGAAATCAGATCCGTTCTTATGTATTTCAGCCCTATACGCTGGTCAAAGATACGCGTACCGGCCACGAGACCGGCAATCTGCAGGCCGTGATGGACGGCGATATCGACGATTTTATCCAGGTATTTTTAAAATGGAGCATGGAAAGCTGAAGGTCAGTCAGCAAAAGATCCGGCACAGTTCCAAGCATATTATAGCATATCATTCAAGTTTCTGTTTTTGATTTTCTCTTGTCTTTATTAAACATATGTCATACTTTAAAAATGTAACGGATGTGCTTTCAATTGCATTAATAATGATGATAAATTCATAACGAGGTACGGTCCAATGAAAAGAATCCCGCCAGCAATGATGATCATGATGATAAGCGTTCTGTTTTATTACGGTTGTAACCTTTTCGTAAAAGAAACCGATGATTTTGATCTGAATGATACGGTAAGGATCGCGATCGGAGAAAAATTGTACGAGAATGAACGTCTCTGGCTGCGCCTGGATAAGATCACTTTCGATTCCCGTTGTCCCGCAGGCATGGCATCTGAACCCGCAGGCCATGTAGAAGGACAATTCACGGCCGGTGGCTGGGGGGACACGGAAACGCTGGCTTTTCGTACGGATTCTGTCAATTCAATTTCATTTATGGTGCCGTTTGAGGGAGGAGATATCGGCGGCGGCAATTATTTTATCCTTCATATTATTAAGGTAAACCCGTTAAAACCTGATGATGAAACAGCGATCCCAAAAAAAGATTACCGGATCGATTTTGTTATTGAATCGGGAATGGTGGCACGTAAGCCCAATATCTATTTATATCCCAAAAAAACATTAAAACTCGATGTCTCCTTATTCTTTCCCCACGGCGGCGAGGTGATCGAATCCGATCCGCAATATCCCGGAGATTGGATCAATATCAAGGTCCGGCCGGACGGCAGCATCGACAGGAAATACGGCTATTTGTTCTATGAGGCTGCAGTCCCGGACCTTTGGCAGTATTCCGAGGGATGGGTGGTAAAACAGGATATCCTGCCGCTGTTCTTCCGGAGCAACCTTGAGGCTTACGGATTTAACAAAACCGAGATAAAAGATTTTATGGATCATTGGATACCGCTGCTGAATACCGCTCCGTATTATGCGATCTATCCGCAGCATACCGCGAATGTGAATTATGCCGTCAAACTCAGGATTTCCGAACGCCCGGATGCATTACTGCGGCTTTTTTATATTATAGACGAAATACAGGAAAAATTTGTGCTTCCCGAAGCGGATATCCCGGAATTCGAACGCAGCGGTTTTACCCTCACGGAATGGGGCGTGGTGTTGAATCAATTGAAATGAGGAACAACTTCCGCTTTCCCGCAGAAACGGAGAAGTGGAGTAAGGGAGTATGGGAGAGACAAAGAGAGGGAAGTTTGGAAGTTAGGAAGATAAGAACTTTAGTCAGCGGAATAATATTGAATTATGAATATTAAATGTTGAATCAAAGCGTATATCAACAAATCAACAAATCAACAAATCAACAGAAAAAGACAACTCGACATCTCGACGCCTCGACCGGCCATAGCTCCGAAACGCCGGAGCGTCGCCTACCGTCAGTGATACTTTGTTTATAAAAAATATCAATAGACAACAATTCAAGCGTAATTCCCAAAAATTCATTGATTTTTTTCTGTTATCCGGGCGGATGATTTATTACATTATCCCGATCTTATCACGATGTGATAAAAACAGGAGAAGAAAATCGGCAAAACAGCGGTAAATACTTAAAAAACGGCGGGAGGCAGATGAAAGCGCAACTGGTACTGGAAAACGGAAGGGTTTTTGAGGGGGAGGCTTTCGGTGCCCTGCAGCCTGCCGCCGGCGAAGTGGTCTTCAATACCGGTATGGTCGGTTATCCCGAAGCTCTGACGGATCCATCCTATTACGGTCAGCTCCTTTGTTCAACCTATCCGCTTGTCGGGAACTACGGCGTTCCTGCCGAACGGCCGGACGATATACTGCAATTTCAGTGGGAATCTCCCCGGATACAGACTTTTGGCTTTATTATCAGTAATTTATCGGAAAATTACAGCCACTGGAATGCAAAAATGAGCCTGAATGCATGGTTGAAAAAAGAAAAAGTACCGGGTATTTGCGGGATTGACACCCGCTCCCTGACCAAGATCCTGCGCGAGAGCGGGACCATGCTGGGAAAGATCGTGCAGGAAGGTAGTACTATCGATTTTTATGATCCCAACAAGGACATGCTGATCGAAAAAGTCTGCGTTCAGGAACCGCTTGAATACGGCAGCGGTGCAAAACGTGTATTGCTGATCGATTTCGGCTGCAAGAACAGCATCATAGCGGACCTTGTTAAAAGGGATCTGAAGGTAATACGGGTCCCTTATTATTATGATTACAGTCATATCCGTTATGACGGTATCGTTCTTTCCAGCGGACCCGGGGATCCCGCCAAATATGCTTTCATGAACGAGAAGATCCGGGAATTTCTCCGTCAGCGCAAACCCTTACTGGGCATTTGTTTGGGCCATCAGCTTATCGGACAGGCGGCCGGTGCAAAAACCTTTAAACTGCCCTACGGTCATCGCAGCCAGAATCAGCCGGTGATCGACAGGCTTAGCCGGCATGCCTACGTTACGACTCAGAATCACGGTTATGCCGTGGATAGCAAAACCATTCCATCCGCTTGGATACCCTGGTTCGAAAATCTAAACGACGGAACGAACGAAGGACTCTGGCATAAAAACCTGCCCGTCCTTTCCACGCAGTTCCATCCCGAAGCCGTTCCCGGTCCCGTGGATACGGGTTTTGTCTTCGATGAATTCAAACGTTGTTTTTAATCCGGCAGGAGAAGCATGAAAAAAAAGATCAAAAAAGTGGTGATCCTCGGTTCCGCAGCAATCAAGATCGGAGAAGCGGGGGAATTCGACTACTCCGGTTCCCAGGCAATCAAAGCCCTAAAGGAAGAGGGTGTTTATACCATCCTGATCAATCCGAATATTGCCACGATCCAGACCTCGGATTATCTTGCCGATAAAGTATACCTTTTGCCGGTCAATGTGAGCTTTGTGGAAGAGATCCTGAAAAAAGAAGCGCCGGACGGCATCCTGCTGAGCTTTGGGGGGCAGACCGCGCTGAATTGCGGCATGGAGCTTGAGGAAAAGGGTATTCTGGAAAAATACGGGGTTCGGGTTTTGGGGACACCGGTGGAGACCATCCGAAATACCGAGGACCGAAAAAAATTTAATCTTGCTCTTGATGAGATCGCGGTGAAATATCCGCGGAGCAAAGCCGTATCAAATATGGAAGAAGCCCGGGAATTCGCTGCCGAAATCGGATATCCGGTCATGCTGCGCATCGCTTATGCCCTGGGCGGTCTTGGAAGCGGTGTCTGCCGCAGTGAAGAACAGCTGACGGAACTTGCTTCAAAAGCCTTCAGCTATACCAGGCAAATACTCATCGAAGAATATCTCGGCGGCTGGAAAGAGATCGAATACGAAGTGATGCGGGACTCCTATGATAACTGCATTACCGTCTGTAACATGGAAAACGTCGATCCTCTGGGCATCCATACCGGTGAAAGCATCGTCGTGGCACCCAGCCAGACACTGAATAACCGGGAATACCACAAACTTCGCGAGATCGGCATCCGCGTGATCCGGCATCTTGGCGTCGTGGGAGAATGCAATATTCAATATGCACTGGACCCCGAATCCGAAGATTACCGTGTGATCGAGGTCAATGCCCGGCTTTCCCGCAGCTCGGCTTTGGCCTCGAAAGCCACCGGTTATCCGCTGGCCTTTATCGCGGCCAAGATCGCACTGGGTTACGGTTTGCATGAACTGTCAAACGCCATCACCGGCACCTCGGCCTTTTTTGAACCGTCGCTGGACTATATTGTCGTTAAGATGCCGCGCTGGGACCTGAAGAAATTCCGCAATGTATCCCGCCATATCGGATCCGCCATGAAATCCGTGGGAGAGGTCATGGCCATTGGCCGGAATTTTGAAGAGGCACTGCAAAAAGCGATCCGCATGCTGGGAACGGGCGCCCGTGGGATGGTGGCAAACGAACGCTTTATACTGACGTCCCTGGAAGAATCGCTCAGCAAGCCCAGTGATGAACGTTTATTTGCACTTGCCGATGCATTCCGCCAGGGCTACAGTGTGGGACAGGTCTATGACCTGACCCGTATTGATCGCTGGTTCCTGCACAGGATCCGTAATATCGTGGAACTCTCCCTCGCATTGGAAAAGTGGCAAACTCTGGATACGGAATTATTGCGGAAAGCCAAGAAAAGCGGATTTTCCGATGAACAGATCGCGGTCCTGACAGGACGAAAGGAAGAGGAGATCTACAGCTTGCGCCAGGAAGCCGGTATTCACCCCGTGATCCGTCAGATCGACACGGTTGCGGCGGAATATCCGGCTATTACCAATTATCTTTATATGAGCTATGACGGCATTAAGGATGACGATACCGGTGATCTGCGCGGCGCCGTAGCTATTCTTGGAGGCGGCCCTTACCGCATCGGCTCCAGTGTGGAGTTCGACTGGTGCTGTGTGATTGCCGGAAAGACCGCCCGGGAGTCCGGGAAAAAGGTCATTATGATCAACTGCAATCCCGAAACGGTCAGCACCGATTACGATGAATTTGATGCGCTGTTCTTTGAAGAATTGACCTTTGAGACCGTCAGGGAAATTTACAAAAAGACCGACCCCGAAGGGCTGATCCTCTCCATGGGCGGACAGATCCCCAATAATCTGGCGGTGCGTCTGAATAATGAAAGGATGAAGATCCTGGGTACCTCAACCGCCAGTATTGACCGGGCGGAAAACCGCAGTAAATTTTCCGCCATGCTGGATGAGCTGGATATCAAACAGCCGGAATGGAAAGCGCTGACGGACAGCCAATCGGCCATTGCCTTTGCCAACGAAGTCGCTTATCCCGTACTGGTACGTCCTTCCTATGTGCTTTCCGGAGCCGCGATGGCAGTGGCGACCAGTGACCGGGAACTGACCAAATTCCTGCAGGCGGCGGCCGATGTATCTCGCGAATATCCCGTGGTTATCAGCAAATTCTATGAAAATGCCAAAGAACTGGAATTCGATGCCGTTGCCCAGGACGGAAATATTATCTGTTATGCAATTTCGGAGCATGTGGAGAATGCCGGCGTACATTCGGGGGACGCTACTCTGGTCCTGCCGCCGCAGCGCACTTATTTTGAAACGGAGCGGCAGATCCGCAGGACTTCGGCGGATATTGCTCGCGAACTGAAGATCAACGGTCCCTTCAATATTCAGTATATCGCTAAAAACAACGAAGTACGGGTCATTGAATGCAATCTGCGGGCATCGAGGAGTTTCCCCTTTGTCTCCAAGACCCTGCGAAAAAACTTTATTGAGATCGCCACAAAAGTCATTCTGGGCGAAAAGCAGGACAAGATCCGTATCCCGCTTTACGATTACGAGTATGTTGCCGTCAAGGCGCCGCAGTTTTCCTTTACGCGGCTGCGCGGTGCGGACCCCGCAACCGGTGTGGAAATGTCCTCCACCGGCGAGGTAGCCTGTCTGGGAGATAATTTTCATGAAGCTTTTATCAAGGCGCTGATATCGGTGGGCTTCCGTTTTCCGGTTAAAAGCATCCTGGTATCCTCCGGACCCACGGAATCCAAGGCGGAGATGCTGGAGGGATTAAAGAAACTCCAGTCCAAAGGCGTGCGTTTTTACGCCACCGGAGGTACGGCGGATTTTCTGATGCGCCACGACATTCCCAGCACCATGCTGCACTGGCCGCTGGATAAGACTCAGCCGAATGTCCTGGATATCCTCAAGAACGGCACCCTGGATCTGGTTATCAATATTCCCAAGAATTATCACGAGCACGAACTGACCAACGACTATATCATCCGCCGGACCGCGGTGGATTACGCCGTTCCCCTCATCACCAACCGCCAGCTTGCCATGCGCCTTTTCGAGGCTTTAGGTGATCCGCGACAGACTGCCCTGCAGATCAAGAGCTGGGATGAGTACCGGGTGTAGATATCCCGGGTGATGGATTGACGCAAAATATTTGACGCAAACAGTACCCAAATAAAAAGCCCCCGTTTTATCAACAGGGGCTTGCATTTCCATGTTCGTTTTATTGCTTATAAACCGTACTGTTCAATAATCCCGATCTGACGAATGGCAATGGTTACATGCTCGCTGTTGGGATAAAAGGTGATCAGATTCTGGAATTCCTGAATGGCCGAGCGCATTTTGCCCATCTTGAAGTAACAGAAACCCAGTTTGAGCTGTGTGTCGTCATACTTGTCAAAAGCATTGGTATTGAAGACCATATTGAAGGCATTGTAGGCTTTCTTGTACTGACGCAGCGCATAATAGCTTTCACCGACCCAGTACTGAACATTTCCGGCCAGTTCATGCTGCGGATTTTCCATCAGAAGCCGTTCGAAGATTTCAATGGCCTCACTATAGCGCTGATAGTAAAATTTGTTCAGGGCGTCTTTGTACTGGGTCAGATAAGGATCGGCTTTGACGGCTTCCTTGACCTTGACTTCCGGCACAATGATCTCGGGTTTGATAATGATTTCCTCCTCGGGTACCTTTCCAATAAGTTCCTCGGGTGTTTTTACCGTCTGTTCGGCAATCACCTTGGGTGAACCGAAAAAGATCGGCAGGCCATTCAGTTCCCGGAGATAGGCATTCATCTGATCGATCACTGCAATGAGCGCATCCGACTGTGTATCCATTTCCATGACTTCGGCTTCCATGCGGTCCAGCTTGGCATGCAGCTTGGTGGTCCGCTGGATATAATATTCATCCATGGAGGCAAAGGCCAGGGTCATGGTGTCCCGCAGATTCTCGATCTTTTTGTCCAAGAGGGTGATATTGACATCATCGCTCTGGATCAGGATCGGTGCAGCTGCCGGCTTTGGCTTGCTGGCACAGGATGCAAAGATGACGGCAATGATCATCAGGGGAAATATTATTTTTTTCATGATCGGCCTCGACTTACTTTATTTTCAAAGATATTAAAAAAAAACGCAGTTCCCAAAAATATTTTAATTTTTATGGGAATTTTTCAGCCCTTTTTGCTTATTTTATGCTGAAAGGGGCGCAGATGAAGGAAAAAGAAGTAAAATTGGTCGAATTCCAAAATGATATGCTGGCGGAAATGGTCAAAAACGTCCTGCGCGATAAGGGAATTCTCTTTCGTTCAAAACAGGACATCTTGCAGGCGGCGTTAAAGGTCGAGGGGAGTTCCGCTTCCGGTGCCTTTACGATCATTTATGTCAAAGAGCGCGATCTCGAAGCCGCCCGGGACGCGATCGCCGGTATGGTATAGGTGAAAAGATGCAGGAACTGAAAAACATCAAAGGAACACACGACATCCTGCCCACCGGGATCGCAAAATGGCAAAAGATCGAAAAAGTCCTGCAAAAGGTCTTTACGGCTTTCTGCTATAAGGAGATCCGTACTCCGGTCTTTGAGAATACCGCTCTTTTTGCCCGCGGTGTCGGAGAATTTTCAGATATTGTCAGCAAGGAGATGTACACTTTTAACGATAAGGGCGGGGAAAGTCTTACCTTGCGCCCGGAACTGACGGCGCCGGTGGCACGTTCTTATATTCAGCACCATTTCTGGCAGGATGCCCCGGTCCATAAGCTTTGGTATCTCGGGCCGCTTTTCCGGCAGGAACGTCCGCAGGCCGGCCGCCAGCGGCAATTTCATCAGTACGGAGTCGAGGTGATCGGTTCTTCCTTACCCGAAGCCGACGCCGAAGTGATTGCACTGGCCTATAGTATCTACCGTGAACTCGGATTAAAGAATTTCGCTTTGCATATCAATTCCATCGGCAGTACGGATACCCGAAAAAACTATACCGATCTGCTGCAAAAAACCCTGGAAGCGCAGCGGCAGGATCTCTGCGATACCTGTAAACAGCGTTTTGACGTCAATATCCTGCGTCTCTTCGATTGCAAGAATCCCGGCTGTGCTCAGATCATGAAAAACCATGCACCTTCCATTCTGGACCATCTTTCACGCGAAGACGCAGAGCATTTTACCCGGGTCCGTGAACTGCTGGATGCGATGATGATCCCCTATGAAGTCAATCCCGCACTGGTCCGCGGACTGGATTATTACACCCGCACGACCTTTGAGATCAAGGGAACGGCGCTGGGCGCCCAGGATGCGCTTTGCGGCGGCGGCCGTTATGATAATCTGCTCAGGGAACTTGACGGTCCGGATACGCCCGCTGTCGGCTTTGCCGCCGGAATGGAACGCCTGATCCTGGCGATGGAAGCCGAGGGACTGTTCGCGGAGGACGAGGAAGGGATGGACCTTTATCTTGCACCTATGGATAGCCGGGCGCTGGATACCGCCATGCCGCTTGCACAATCGTTGCGTGAGGCGGGGTATTCCGTTTATGTGGACCTTCTGGGCCGCAGCGTCAAAGCCATGCTGCGTGAAGCAAACCGTAAAAAGGCAAGACATACTGCAGTCATCGGCGAGGATGAGATCAAAAACCGGCGCCTTCAGTTAAAGTCCATGTTTAATAATTCCGTGTCAACATTGCCTTTCGAAGCCCTGGCTGACGCCTTAATAAATGAAAAATAAGCGATGAAAAAAAATATAAACCTTTATGGTGATTTCTTAAAAGATGCCTTCCGTGATTGCCGACCCCGGATCGGGATCGTGCTTGGCAGCGGTTTAAACAATCTTGTGGATTCCATGGAGATCCGGGAAAAGCTGTCCTACGCGGATATACCGGGCTTCCCGCGATCCACGGTCGCGGGACATGAGGGCGCCTTTGTTTGCGGGAATATCGGCAATGTTCCGGTCCTTGCGGCAAAGGGGCGTTTTCACTATTACGAAGGATACGAGCTGGATGATATCCTTGCCATTATGCGCAGTTTTCATGCGCTGAACATTCCGGACGTGATCATTACCAATGCAGCGGGACTGATGGATCCTTCCCACCAGCCCGGCGATATTCTGCTGATCCGGGATTGTATCGATATGACCCATCTTTCGCGTGCATTGAAAGCCGGTACCCAAAAAACATCCCGGAAAGAACGACAGATTGCGATGGATGCGGCTAAGGAGTCGGGGATCCGGCTGGGAGAAGGCGTCTATGTCTGGACAACAGGACCTTCTTATGAAACACCCGCGGAGATTCGTTATTTCCGCACTCTGGGAGGCGATCTGGTGGGAATGTCCACCATGCCGGAGATTATGTGGGCCCGTGAAAACGGAATGCGGGTCTATCCCTTTTCTTGTGCGACCAACTGGGCTTCCGGAATCAGCGAGCAACCCCTGACCCATGAAGAGGTCAGCGAAACCGCCCAACGCGTCAAACATGATCTTACCCGCTATATTTTAATGCTTTGTCAACGAATCGGAGACTAATTATTCATGAAGCATCCGCCCGGATGTCATCGCATCGGGAGTCGTACCTTTTTTACCCTCTATGCGCCATACGCCAAGGTGTTGCGTCTTGCACTTTTTAAAGATTGCAGGGATGATAAACCGCAGCAGCTTTTTCCCCTGCGTATGAGCGGGGGGGGCTGGTGGGAATACTCGGATATCGCCGATTTTCAGGGTCTTTACTATGCGTATTCGATCGATGATAACAAACATTTTACCGCGGATCCCTATGCCCGTGCGCTTGCCACCTATAACGATTACCGCCAGGATGCCCGGGGCTACATCGATTTTACTCCCTATGACTGGGAGGACGATGATTTTATCCCGGTACGCGATCCCCGCGATCTGCAGATCTATGAATGCCATCTCCGGGACCTGACGGCGCATCCAGCACAAAAGATCCCGAACGGCGGGACTTATGAAGCAGCACAAGGGCGTATCGCATATCTGAAAGAACTGGGGATCAATGCCGTGGAATTTCAGCCGCTCATGCTGTTCGCCAATCATGAGCCGCCCTTCAAAACGAAAACGGAAAAGGTTTTTAACGACTGGAATCCCTATGCCTATAACCACTGGGGATACATGACTTCCTTTTTCTTCGCTCCGGCCAATATTTACGCGACAGGTGCCGGCCGGGATAAAAATACCTGGTGCGATCCGAAAGGAAGCGACGTTAAGGCGCTGAAGGACCTGATCAAAGCCCTGCACCGTAAAGGCATTGCCGTTATTTTAGATGTGGTTTACAATCATATCAGTCAGTATAACCGGAATCCCCTTCGGGATCTGGCAGAAGACCAGTATCTGCGGCTGCAACAGAATCACAGCGGCTGCGGGAACGATGTAAATTCCGAATCTGCGGTCATGCGCCGGCTCATTCTCGACAGTGTGGAATACTGGATACGTGAATACCATATTGACGGTTTTCGTCTGGATCTTGCGGGAATTCTGGATAATGAGACTCTGAGCCTGATACGTGATAAGGCCCGGACTGTCAATCCCTATGCACAACTCATGGGCGAACCCTGGGGAAAGCGCTATTTTCCCCAGCAGATGAGCAGCCTGGGATACGGGATATGGAACGACCGTTTCCGCAACGGGATAAAGGGTGAAAATCCCCGGACCGGACCGGGTTTCCTTTTTGCAGCGGAAAACCCGGAAAGAAACGCGGAGGCAGTGTTTCGGTTGTTGAACGGTTCCCGGCAGGATGAAGGCGGAATCGTTCCGGATTCCCGCTTTTCCTTGAATTATCTGGAATCCCATGACGGTTATACCCTGGGTGATTTTATTCGCATTCATCTTCGCGATTCCGGAAAAAATGCATTAAAAGACCCTGAAGAACATCTCCGACTTGACGAAACAGAATCGCGCCTTCACCGTATGGCGGCATTGATGCTTTGCTGTTCCCAGGGAATCCTGATGATACATGCAGGACAGGAGTTCGCGCGTTCCAAAGTGATTGTCAAAGTTCCCGGCGTGGAAGATCCGCATGCGGGAGAGATGGATGAAGATTCCTATTCAAAGGATAACGAGACCAATTATCTGAATGATGAAGATATGCAAATCAATGCGGATCTGCTTGCCTACTATCGTAACTTATTTTTATTGCGCAGTAACTATCCGGAATTACGCAAAGCCGAGCGTAACAATATCGCGCCCCTCTACGATAAGGACAATCCTTTTGCGCTGGGCTGCCGCATTGACACTCCGAAACGCAGTATCGCGTTGCTGCTGAACACATCGCCCGAGAAAGAAGCACATTTCGATCTGGCTGCGGCCGGCTGGCTGATCCTTGCGGATATCGAAAAAGCCGGCGGAGAAGATCCGAAACTCCTTGATCAGCCGCACATCGTTCTGGATCCGCGTTCCGCTCTGCTGCTGCTGAAAGAAAAACACGCATGAATATAAAGAAAAAAAATTTACTGATCTCCGCCTGTTTGCTGGGTATTGCCTGTCGCTACGACGGTCGATCACTTCCGCTTGCACAGTACGATCTGGATTGTCTGATCAACCATTTTACCCTGATACCTTTTTGTCCCGAACAGTTGGGAGGCTTGCCGACGCCGCGCATTCCCGCCGAAATTCAGGTGGACGGGCGTATCCGGAATGCGGAAGGCAAGGATATCAGTCCAAACTTCCATCGCGGGGCTGAAGCCGCCCTGCTAATCGCCAGAATCGGTCAGTCGGATCTTGCCTTGATGAAAAGTCTTTCGCCGTCCTGCGGTAAGCCGGAGATCTATGACGGCACTTTCCGTAAAATTACGGTTCCGGGAAAGGGAATAACGGTGAAATACTTTGACCGTGAAGGGATAAAAGTGTATAATGAGCACGAAATCGAAATATTGATAAAGGAGAACGGCAATGTTTGATCAACGTGAAAAAAAACTGGCGGAATTGCTGGTCAGCTATTCTACCAATGTCCGGAAAGGGGAAAATGTGCTCATTGAGGCTATCGATATTCCCGAGTCCTTTGTAAAACTTCTGATAAAGAGCATTCGTGAGCACGGAGGAAATCCCTTTGTTTCCCTGAAATCCAATGCCGTTCAACGGGAATTGTACCGCAACGCCGGCGATGCGCAGATAGCCTTCAGTGGCGACTATGAAGCTTTCCGTATGAAGAATATGCAGGCGTATATCGGTGTTCGCGGCAGCTGGAATATCAGTGAACTCTCCGATGTTTCTTCGGAAGACCTGAAGCGCTATCAGACTCTGTGGAGCGAAAAAGTGCATACCCGCATCCGGGTACCCAAGACCAAATGGGTAGTGCTGCGCTGGCCGACGCCTTCCATGGCCCAACAGGCGGGGATGAGCAGCGAAGCGTTTGAAGAATTCTATTTCAACGTCTGTACGCTCGATTATCCCCGGATGGCAAAAGCCGAAGATGCGCTTGTGGCTATGCTGGAAAAGACCGACAAGGTGCATATCAAAGGACCCGGGGCGACGGATCTGCATTTTTCCGTGAAGGATATCCCGGTTTTGAAAAGCTGCGGTTTGCGGAATATTCCCGACGGCGAGGTCTTTACCGCTCCGGTAAAGAACAGTGTGAACGGCGTGATCGCCTACAACACGCCAAGCCTGTATCAGGGCACGGTATTTGAAAACATTACCCTTCATTTCAAGGACGGAAAGATCGTTAAAGCCGAAGGCGAAGAGCCGGAGAAATTAAACGCTGTTTTTGATACCGATAAGGGCGCCCGCTATGTGGGAGAATTTGCGTTCGGGCTGAATCCTTATATCAATCGACCCATGAAAGATACTCTTTTTGATGAAAAGATCTCCGGATCGATCCATTTTACTCCCGGGAATGCCTACGATAATGCTTTTAACGGCAACCGTTCGGCCATTCACTGGGACCTGGTCTTGCGTCAGACACCCGACTGCGGCGGCGGCGAGATCTGGCTGGACGGGGTCCTGGTCCGCAAAGATGGACGTTTTATTCTGCCCGAACTTGAAAAACTGAATCCCGAGAATCTGAAATAAATGCAAAGGCCGGAACCGCACATATCCGCGAAGGTCTCCATTCGCCGGGTTGAACGCTATCAGAACGAACTGCTTCTGCAGGCTGTGTCGGAAATGTACGCCGCTGCGGGCGGTCCCGATCCCAGAGGAAAAAAGATCCTACTCAAACCGAATGTTCTGGCGGATGTTCCGCCGGAACGGGCCGTAACCACCCATCCTGAGGTATTCCGGGCTATGGCATCTTACCTCCTGGATCGGGGTGCCATAGTTCTTGCCGGCGATTCCCCAGCGATCCATAACCCCGCCTTCACAGCTAAAGGCTGCGGTATCCGCCAGGTCTGCAGGGAACTGGACATACCCTGGATCGATTTTATGGAAGCTTCCTTTACCGTTAAAGGATTCCGCCTGGCGGGAATCCTGAAGGATGTGGATTATGTCTTTTCCCTGGCTAAATGCAAAACCCACGAATTTGCCTATTACACCGGTGCCGTTAAGAACCTGTTTGGACTGATTCCGGGATTCAATAAGGCAATGATGCATGCAAAATATCCGAACCGCCGGGTCTTTGCGGCCATGGTAGTGGACCTCCTGGATATTGTCAAACCCGATTTTGCCCTGATGGATGCGGTCATTGCCATGGAGGGTGCCGGCCCCCAGAACGGAAAACCCAAGCACCTTGGGCTTTTACTGGCTTCTACAAATTGTGTTGCCCTGGATGCCGTTATGGCACAGATCATCGGATACAATCCGCTGGATATTCCCGTCCTGGCAAATGCCGTTCAGCGAAATATCCAGCTGAATAATATTGCCGATATCGAAACGGAAGGCGGGGAAATAAAGGATTTCAAAGTCAGGAATTTTAAACGTATTGCCATTGAGCGGAAATATAATTTTATTTATATGGGTGTTCGTTTTGAGCATCTGCGGCGCCGTTTTGACCGCAGACCTGTCTTCGATCATGAACGCTGCATTTTATGTCAAAAATGTGTGCAGATGTGCAAGGCGGAAGCCCTGAAGGTAATAAACGGCAGGATCGAGATTCACGATCCCAACTGCATACGCTGTTACTGCTGCCATGAAGTTTGTCCCGTGTCCGCCATTGATATTAAAAGAAAGGTGTTTGGATGAAACGACTCATCATGATACTCATCGCTTACGTTCCGGTTTTGTTTGCCTGTACCTCCGCCGTTATTAGCGGAAAAGCGACGCCGGACGGAAGACCTCTGCTCTGGAAACATCGCGATACTGGATCCTTGGAAAATACACTCGTTTATATAGACACAAAAGGCTATGCCTTTACGGGCGTATCCAATGTCAGCGATAGTCTCAACGAAGATATCTGGATGGGGATCAATGAACGCGGTTTTGCCATCATGAATACGGCATCCTACAATATCAACCTGGCTATTCCCAAAGAACTGGAAAAAGACAGCGAGGGGAAATTTATGCGGCTGGCGCTGGAAACCTGTGAATACGTTGATGATTTTGAAAAACTGCTGCTGGAAAATTCCGGTCAATGGGGCCTGGCGGCCAATTTCGGTGTGATCGATGCAGAAGGCAATGCCGCATTTTTTGAGACCGGATATGACCATTATATCAAATACGATGTCAACGATCCGGAAACCGCACCCGAAGGATATCTGATCCGAACGAATTTCTCCTTGGCCGGGAAAAATGACAAAGGTCAGGGCTATATTCGTTATGATGCGACCGCTGCCCTCTTTGGGACCCGGAAAACCTTTACCCCGGAATTCATTATTCAAGAAGGAACAAGGAATCTGGATCACGGCGTAATGAAAGAGCATATTGGCAACATGCGCCTGCCCGGGAACCGTAATGACCGCACGCTGGTGTCTTTCCAGGACTATATTACCCGTTACTGGAGCGCTTCCGTATGCGTGATGCAGGGCGTACTTCCCGGCGAAGATCCGCAGAATTCCGTAATATGGACCATCATGGGATTCCCTTTGACCGCCATGACAGTTCCGGTCTTTTTCGCTTCCCGCGATATTTTACCGGAAGTGATCAGCAAAAGCGGGGGAGAAGTGCCCCTGATGACGGAAGCCGCGTTAAAGCTCAAAGCGGACCTGTTCCCGCTGCAGCATGACGATCATGCGAATTATTTGGATGTGGCCCCGCTTATGAACCGAAAAAGAGACGGCTACCTCCAAGTCGTGGAAAAAAAAGAAGCGGAGATCATCCGGCATTTTCAGAGAGTAAAAGAAAATCCCGATTCCGTTTCCGTCCTGGCCTATTACGAATGGCTCGATGCCTATGTCCGGGAAGTGTATAAGGAACTCCTGCCCTGAGGAAGAGAGGGAGAGGCGGAGGGTGGGAGAAACGGAGAGCCGAGATTAGCAATCCGTAGAAATATTTTTAATAATCAGCAATGAACATGTAAGCATTTTAGCGTTTTTGGCGGTTCCCGGGTCTATACACAACGTTTTTTGTACAGATAGAAAAAGACCAGGATAATGATAGCGCTGCCGAGAATGCTGAGAATATCCATTTTTTCACCGAGAAAGATCAAAGCGATGAGTGCAGCAAAAAGCACATGCAGGTATTTAAAGGGAGCGATATCCGAAGCGCGGGCATAAAAATAAGCCTGTGTCATAAATAGTTGTCCGAATGCGGCAAAGATCCCGATTCCGGCAAGATATAACCATTGCAGGGGAGTCGGAGGTATAAAATTGAACACTGCGATTGGCAGCACAACGATAAAAGAGATCAGCGAAAAATAAAAGACGATGGTCGCGGAAGATTCGCCCCGCAGTTTCAGCAGACGGATCACCGTATAGGCAAAGCCCGCAAAGAAAGCAGAGCCCAGACCCAGCAGGGCAGGCAATAAGGTCATTTCGAAATGCGGTTTAATGATCAGGAGGGAGGCGAGAAAAGCGACGATAATACCGCCGATCTGATAACGGTTCATACGCTCTTTGAGAAAGAAGGAAGCAAAAATGATCACAAAGAAAGGGGACATCTTGTTGAGCATCGTGGCATCGCTAAGGTTCATGCGGCTGAGACTGAAAAAATACAGGATCACACCGGCCAGACCCGTTATACCCCGTAATAACAGATACTTCCGGTTTTCTTTTTTACCGGTGAAAGACGCTTTTTCCCTGAGGATAATAACGAAAGCGATCAACAGACTGAAGAGATTCCGGAACAGGACTTTTTCAAAAAGGGGAAGCTCCCCGGCAAGGCGGACCATCAGGGACATGATGGCAAAGGAGAGTGAAGAGACGGTCATCAGAAGAATCGATTTGAGGTATTTCGGATCCATCGGGAAATTTAGGATAAAAAAGGGGGCAAACATATCAAAATCTTGACTCAAGAGGATATTCTGATTACATTATCCGGCTTGTTTGTTTTATCAGGCTGAGGAGTGTAATATCGTATCAAATTATTCGACATTTTTCAAACAGGTTCAGAAAACACCCGATGATATCTTTCTATATCAAGGGTCAAAGAGCTACAGCTACCGCGAAGTATTCGATGCATCTCTAAGGCTGGCCAATTACTTATTCCATCTTGGCATTAAAAAAGATACCCGCGTTGTGGTCATGCTTCCCAATATCCCGGAAATGCTCTATACCTGGCTGGCGCTGTCCCGCCTTGAAGCCATGATGATCCCGGTCAATGTTCACTATAAATCTTTGGCTTTACGTTATATTGTTGATGACAGCAGTGCCAGCGCGATCATCTATGAAGCCGGATGTGAAAATGATGTAGTGAGTGCGACCAACATTCTGAACAGCTGCGAGATCTTTGTCGGTGTAGGTCCCTGCAAATACGAAAAAACGGCAGAATTTGACAAATACAAGGAAAAACCGCTGTTCGGCGGACCTTACCGGCCGGATGACGATGATACCGCGGTCATGTTCTACAGCGGAGCGGCTACCGGTCCCGCAAAATATGCCAAATATTCCAATGCCCAGATCAGCCGGAACACCAACGATTTTCTTCATGCACTGATGTACCGTGCCCGGGAGATCCTTTACTCCCAGTATCCGCTAACGCATTTTCTTGCTTTTATCGGCGTAATGAATGCCGCTCTGAATGCCGGTTGCGCTATCGCGATCGGTGACTGCGGGGATATGAGCATTTTCCGGGAACAGCTGCAGGCTTTGCGCCCCGCCTATCTTCTGGCCGAAACGGGATTTATTGCGCAAATGAATCTTCTCGATAAAGATTCCTTACCGGATTCCCTGCGTTTTGTACTGACCGGCGGAGGACGTCTGAAGCGAAATATTCAGCAGGAATTTACCGAAAAACACGGTATTCCGATCTTTAAAGCCTACGGTATGGTGGAAGCCGGGCCTTTGCTCTCTGTCAATTCCAATACCGATAAACCCTACTCGATCGGAATTCCGCTGAGAAATGTATCGTTAAGCGTAATGAAAGGCAGGGAAGCGGTTACGGACAATATTACCGGTGAGATCTGCCTGATGGCAAGCATGCTGACACCGGATCTGCAGGAACTGCTGAAAAGGGATATTCAGGACGGCTTGTACCATACCGGTGATCTGGGACATCTGGACCTGGACGGCTATTTGTACTTTATCGACCGGAAAGCCTACATTATTCATGTCCGGGGCTTTGAAGTCTATCCGGAACAGGTCGAAGCGGCCTTGAGCAAACATCCCCAGGTTAAGGATGTGGTAGTGGTGGGAGTGCCACTGGATGAAGACTCGGAAAGCATTCACGCTCATATCATTCCGGAAAGCGGAAAACGTCCGGACGAAAAGAACCTGACGGAATTTTTAGAGAAAGAACTTCCCCGGTATCAAATCCCGCAAAAATTTATTTTTACCAACCATTTCCCAAGATCGGCAACGGGAAAAGTGGTCAGACAGGCACTGAAATAGATCAAATAACCCATTATGGAGGAAATAGAATGGCAACGTTAAGCAAAAATATTCGCAACATTGCACTGGCAGGACACTCGGCGACCGGGAAAACCATCCTGGCGGATGCCTTTTTACTGAATACCGGTGTGATCAACCGTTTAGGGTCTGTTCAGGAAGGAAGCACCGCATCCGATTATACCCAGGAAGAGATCGATCGTCAGATATCGCTGCGCGCTTCTCTGATCCATGTCTACCAAAAGGATGTAAAACTGAATATTCTGGATACTCCCGGCTATATGGATTTCTCCGGTGAATTGAAAGCCGTCGCGCATGTTGCGGATGCAGCGCTCATGACCGTGGATGCAACATCGGGCATTGCCATCGGCACCGAACTTGCCTGGGATGCCGCCGCACAGCGCGCTATTCCGGTTTTTATTGCCGTTACAATGCTGGATAAGGAACATACACATTTTAATGAGATCGTCAAATCGCTTCAGGAACGCTGGGGTGACCGGATCTTCCCGACCCAATTCCCGATCAATGAAGGTCCGGCATTTAGCGCTGTGATTGATATTCTCAAGAAGAAACTCTTACGTTTCAATGAAAAAGGGACATATCAGGAAGAAGAGATTCCCGCGGAGCATCAATCCCATGTCGAAGACCTGTATCAAAAAATGGTGGAACTGGTGGCGGAATCGGACGATACGCTGCTTGAAAAATACTTTGAAGCCGGCGAACTCAGTGAAGAAGAGATCAGCAAGGGTCTTAAAAGCGCCATCGCAGGCCGTTTGCTTTATCCGCTGTTCTGTGTATCTTCCCAGCGGAACGTGGGCGTTACCCGGCTTATGGAAATTCTTGCCGAACTGGCACCGGCTCCGGATTACAAGCCCGAAGTAGAAGGCGTTAAACCCGGCACAAAAGATAAGCTTATCCGCAAGATCAGCGATTCCGAACCTGCCAGCATTTATGTTTATAAAAGTGTTTATGAACAGCATATCGGTGAAATGTCGTATTTCAAGGTGATGTCGGGTACTTTTAAGCCCGGGGCGGACCTGAAAAATGTTCAGACCAATGTCCACGAACGTTTTGGCGCCGTTTACAGCATGATCGGAAAACAGCGTGTTGAACTTGTCGAGATCCACGCCGGCGATATCGGTACGGCCGTGAAACTGAAGGAAACTCATACCTGTAACACGCTCTGTGATCCTCGCTCGCCGATCGAATATCCCGCTATTATCTTTCCGGAACCGGTTATCCGCGTTGCGGTCGAAGCATCCGCCAAAGGCGACGACGAGAAGATCGGGGTTGGTCTTGCTCAGATTTGTGCGGAAGATCCCAGTTTCCGCTACGTTGTTGATCCCGAACTGAAACAAACGATTGTTTCGGGTCAGGGTGAGACCCATCTTGATGTTAACCTGAAAAAGATCGAACAGCGTTATAATATCCATATCAAACAGATCGAACCGCGGATACCCTACCGGGAAACCATCCGTAAGTCCGCCGAAGGCCATTACCGGCATAAAAAACAGAGCGGGGGAGCGGGACAGTTTGGCGAGGTCTATCTGCGCATTGAACCGAAGGAACGCGGTGAAGGCATTGAATTCGTCAGTGAACTTGTCGGTATGAACGTTGATCGTTCCTTTGTGCCTTCAGTGGAGAAAGGCGTTAATCAGGCAACGATCGAAGGACCCCTCAGCGGAAGTAAGGTCATAGATATCCGGGTAGCTTTTTATGACGGCAAGCAGCATCCGGTGGATTCCAAGGATATTGCCTTCCAGATCGCAGGTCGCGGAGCCTTCAAGGATGCCTTTGAAAATGCCGATCCCATTCTTTTGGAACCGATCTACGAGATCGAGGTTAAGATTCCCGAAGAATACATGGGCGATGTGATGGGCGATATCTCTTCAAGGCGCGGTAAAGTGCTGGGTATGGACAGCGACGGACACAGTCAGATCATCCGGGCTTCGGTACCGTTGGCCAATCTTTATAAATATGCCAATACATTGCGCTCGATTTCACAGGGCAGGGGAATTTTCCGTCAGAAATTTTCTAACTACGAATACGTTCCCCGTGATATTCAGGAGAAGATCGTCGCGGAATATAGGCACGAGAAAGAGGAATCCTGATCATTGTAATGGTCATAACGATAAAAAAACGGGCACCTCAGGTGTCCGTTTTAAATTGGATTGAAATTTTTATTTGCGCAGAACTTTTCGAAGTACCTTCATGGCGCTGTGGTATCCCTCCAGTATCAGGTCGGGAGCCTGTTTGATCTCAACCATGTTATAGTCTGACAGATCAGGTTCGATTCGGATATCCGCTTTTTTCTTCTGCAGATCGCTGGTGGACTGGATAAGAAAATCAAAGGTTCGCAGCAGGACTTCAATAATATTGGAGGGTTTACGGGCTTTGTGAGCGGCATTCAGGTCGACGGAAATGATCAGATCGGCGCCCATCTCCTTCAGAGGAGTGACGGGTACATTTTCCACGACTCCGCCGTCAACCAGCATGCGGCCGTTGATCTCAACCGGTGTAAAGATGCCCGGTATACAGGTGCTGGCCATTACGGCGTCGGCGACACTGCCTTTCTGCATAATAACCTTATCGCCGCTGGCAATGTCGGTTGCGATCATGGCAAGCGGGATCTTCGCGTCCTGCAGATCGCGCTTGCCCAAATGTTTTTCAATAAGCTTGCCCATTTTTTCATTCGACAGTAAACCCAGTCCGGATAAGGAGATGCCCGAAAGATCGAGCCACTTGATCTCCGAGGCGATTTTTTCTATTTCTTCCCATTCCACTCCGTTGGCATAAAAAGCAGCAACAAAGGCGCCGATGCTGGTTCCGCTGATACAGGCAATATCCACCTGTAATTCCTTCAGTGCTTTTAAAACCCCGATATGTGCCGCTCCTAATACGGCACCGCCGCCCAATGCCAGACCGATTTTTTTATTCCTTCTGATCTTTTTCACCGCAAAGCTCCTCTGATAGCTTGTTTGCGAAAATTATGGAGAAGAATCCAGGAAATCAATATGAATTCTTCAAGCGTATCAGCGGGATAATATTATTGGTCCAAAAGACAATCCTTCCCGTTCTGAGACGGGAAAGATTATCTTTTGGTTTTATTGGAAATGAACTGCTATTCCGAAACGGTCGGAGCGATTATTCGGTCTCGAGGAAGGATTTGAGCATATCAACAAGGCCGTCACTGTCTTTGATCGAATAATATATAAAAGTTCCCTTGCGTTTTTTACTGATCACACCGGCGTAACGGATCTTTGTCAAATGCTGGGAAACGGTCGCCATAGGGACTTCGATTCCGGTCTCAAGACTGTTGACATTAGTAGGTCCGTTCTTGATCAGTCCGCGAAGGATGGAAAGGCGAATGGGGTGTGCGATCGCTTTAAGGATTTCCGCTTTGCGGGTGAGTTCTGCGTAGTCATTTTTATTCATAGTTTTCTCCTTTTACATTAGACTAAATCGTGAGAATATAAGATATATGAATACATATTCATAATTAATATTCAGTGAAGGTTTGTTTAAGATATAAATAATATGCTGTTTTCCATTCTTTGACCATCTTGTTAATAAGCGGGATTCAAGTAAAAAATCCTACCAATAAATATTCAATTCACTCATCAAACACACCGGTATAGCTGTTGTTCCGGTATAGTCAAAATATTTATTTTACGAATGGATATTTTTGTTAACTGATGATCGATATCCATAAAAATTGCATTAAAACTTTGATGGAATAAAGAGAAAAAACATATTTATTCAGCTGACCCTGTGCTTGCTGCCGTCGGAACAATGGTTTTTGCATATTATCAGGGATTATATAAACTGTTATTCATAGACTTCGGTACGCATTTCGTATCAACGGGAGATAAAAACGGAAAGGGGTGGGGAGAGAAAATATAAAGAATCGTTATTCTGATAAATAACTATTGGAATTCCGCATTTCAGGTCTTAAATTTTTTGGCTTTTTTAAGGCACGGAGAGGTGGCAGAGCGGCTGAATGCAACGGTTTGCTAAATCGTCGTAGTGCGATAGCGCTACCGGGGGTTCGAATCCCCCCCTCTCCGCAGAACATATCAGAGCCCTTTATACAGAGGGCTTTTTTTATTCCCGGGAATTAAAATATGATAGAGGTATAGTGGTTTTTCGGAAAAGCAAGGAATGGGAGGCAGGAAGACATTAGAGGCTTCCCGGAGTCAATCCGATCGGAGATTGGATTGACTCAAATAAATTGACTCAAATAAATTGACTCAATCCAACAAATAAGCAAGCCTCTTCTTAAAAGGCTTGCATAATTTCAGCATTCGGTTTAAAATACCCCGCTAATTGGAGGATTAGGCTAATTGGTAAGTCAGCGGTCTTGAAAACCGCCGCCCTCGGGCTTGGGGGTTCGAGTCCCTCATCCTCCGCTTACAATAATGGATAACGGACAATCTCAACAGCATCCCCGGGAATCTTGAATCCGGGGAAAAATATAATTTGAATTAAATAATAAATGAGGACTCCTGACGCTAAAACTGTGACATCGAACTTCTTATCTTACTTCTTGACCATGAATTTTAAAAAGCGTACCTTTTGGCATGAAACGGCGTAATAAACCTGTTAATGAAGAAAAGCAAAGCCGCTTGTCTTCCCGTCAACGCGAAGTGCTGGGATTTCTGCTCATCATTTTATCCGTCCTGCTTACACTGAGCTTTGGCACTTATTCCGAACGCGACGAACTGCTGATGAACCATTACGGACTTATTGACAATAAAATGGGAATTGCCGGCGTGTTTATTTCCTACCTTTTTATTAAGCTCGGAGTGGGCTATTTTGCCTGGGGTTTTCTTCCGCTTATATTTGCTTGGGGACTTTTCACCTTATTTAAATGGAATAAGCGAATTTTAAAACGCTGCACGGGATTTCTCATTCCGCTCATTCTTTTTTTGGCCGTGCTTTTCTCGCTGGATCCGGTTGCGAAAGAGGGAATGCAGTTCTCCTCCGGTTTTGTACCCGGTGGATTTGTCGGCGGGACCTTTGCCGTCTTCCTCTCCGATTGGATCGGAACTCTGCCTTCAATCATTGTAATGATAGCGGCTATTCTCTTGCTGATCAGCGGATTCTTCCGCTTTAGTCTTACTGCCCCCTTTGCCGCCTTAAAGGCCGGTAAACGCATTCGCGGGGAACGTCCGCATTTTACACTGCGTTTTCGCAGAAAAAAACGGGATGCCGTATCTCCTCCTCCGGCTGCGCCGATTAGCGCTTTACCCTCGAACGAAGCTCCCGAAAAAGAGAGAGAAACAGTTCCTGTCACGAAAGTTGTACGTAATAACGGCAACGGGAATCCGAAAAAAAATACGGTAACGCAGCCGAAAGCCGCTCCCGCTCCCGCACAAAACAAACGTCCCTACATTCTGCCCGGTCCGGAATTACTGACTCCGGCTCCGGCAAACAGCGGTTATGATTCTCAGGAACTGAATGAAAAAGCCCACTTACTGACGCAGGCACTTGCGGAATTCAACGTTGACGCCCGTGTGGTCAATATTATTCCCGGTCCGGTGATTACGATGTATGAGCTGCAATTGGGATCCGGCGTCCGCATTAATCGTATCGAAAACCTGGAAAATGACATTGCCAGGGTCATGGCGGCCAAACATGTCCGTATCATCGCCCCCATTCCGGGAAAAACCGTTGTTGGTGTTGAAATTCCTAACCGCGACCCCGAATTGATCTACTACCATTCGATTATCAATTCTCCGGAATTCCGTTCCGCCAAAAGCATTCTGACCATCGCCGTCGGTAAGACTACCGAAGGCAATCCCTATACCTTCGATCTGGGGAAAATGCCCCACTTGCTGGTTGCGGGTACAACGGGCTCCGGAAAATCAGTCTGCATCAATACAATCATCATGTCCATTCTTTACCGGGCCACCCCCGATGAAGTCAAGTTCATTCTTATCGATCCCAAGATGATCGAGTTGTCTATCTACCGGGCGCTGGAACCCTACCATCTGATCACCTCGGAGGATTTTGAGGAATATGTGATCACAAATGCTCAAAATGCCATTTATGCACTGCGTTCTGCAGTGATCGAGATGGAATCACGCTATGTGAAAATGCTGGATCAAAATGTACGGAATATTGAAGAGTACAACGAAAAGGTAAAAAAGGCCGGGATGCCGGTCATGCCATATATCGTCATTGTCATCGACGAGCTTGCGGATCTGATGAACAGTACGCTGAACAAGGCCGAGATCGAATTGCCCTTCCAGCGACTGGCGCAAAAGTCCCGGGCTGTGGGAATTCACCTGGTCGTAGCCACCCAGCGTCCCTCGGTGGATGTGATCACGGGTGTGATCCGTTCCAATTTTCCGGCCCGTATCGCCTTTGCGGTGGCTTCCAAAACCGACAGCCGCACCATTCTGGACGTGAACGGTGCAGAACAGCTTCTTGGACGCGGGGATATGCTGTTCCTGCCGCGCGGCCGGTCGGAACCCATTCGTCTGCATAATGCTTTTATTTCCCTGGAGGAGATCGAAAACGTACTTACCCATATTTCCCGCCAACCGCAATCCGGAAACGATTTTATTCTTCCGACCGCCGTTGAAGAGGAAGAAGAGATCGATAACGGGGGAGACTATGTCAACGGCGACCAGGACCCACTCTTCAATGAGGCAATGAAACTGGTCATCACCCACCAGCAGGGTTCCGCATCTTTGCTGCAGCGCCGCCTAAAGGTCGGTTACAGCCGCGCCGGCCGCCTGATCGACGAACTGGAAATGGCGGGTATCGTAGGACCCTCCATGGGTTCAAAAGCCCGCGAAGTACTGGTCGGACCTGAATACCTGGAACATTTGGGATCGCTTGACGACGGATCCTTTGACGAAAACTGACCCCGGAGATCTGATCGATGAGAGAGATTAAGAATATTATCTATCCATTCCGTAAAGCGGAATCGCTGATCACATATAATCTTCCCGATGTACCCTCCGAGGTAACACTGGTACTTGGGCACGGGCGCTTCAACGATATGGAGCAACCGGTCCTGAAAGCGCTTTCCGAGCATCTCCCCAAAGAGAATGTGAATCTGGTACGCTTTAATTTTCCTTTTGTCGATAATCCCCGCATCGGATTGAGTAAATGCCGCTGCCGTACTGTCTATGAGATGGTCCTGGAAGATGTAAAAAGCGAGCTGCCCGCAAGCAAATTCTGCTTTATCGGCGGTAAGTCCCTCAGTGCCGCCATTGCCGCTCAGATCGCACCCGGATTTGTGAACGGCTATGTATTTTTGACCTGGCCTTTGCATACGCCGCGGATTCGCATTCCCTTTTCCCGGAAAGCCCTTTTTGCACTGAAAAAGGAGATGCTTTTCATCAGCGGCACCGAAGATCCTTTTTGTGACCGCGGTAAACTGGAACTGATGGTCGGAGCCCTGAATCCCTATGCGCGATTGATGTTGATTCCCGAAACGGACCATTCCCTGGAACTTCTGCGTGAAACAAAGCGTAGCCAGGAAGAGATCTACCGGGAGATCGGCGAAATCCTGGTTTGGTTTATGAGCGACGTCATCGAGAAACAAACGAAGAAAAATTAGTCTCCATGTTCCGTTTTGCTTATCCTTATGTCTTATTGCTGATACTGCCATTTAGTGCTGTTCTTATTATTGTCTATTTTTACCGGCAAAGGCAACAGCGGGCGCTGCGAATGGGCGCAAGCCCCCCTGCGGAAACCTTACTGCGCCCTTTCTATTACAAGATCCTCCTTCCGGAGCTCTTGCTCTTCTTCACCGTGATCTTTCTGCTATTCGCACTGGCACGGCCGCAGCGCGGAAATGTCAGCCGGGAATTGCGTCAGAGTGGCATTGATATCATGCTGGCTTTGGATATTTCAGGGTCCATGCAGCTGAATGACTTTAAACCGAACCGTCTTGAAGCTTCCAAACAGGTCGCCCGGGATTTTGTGCAAAACCGCAAACACGACCGGGTGGGACTGGTGGTCTTTGCTGGAGAATCCTTTCTTCAATGCCCGCTTACTACCGATTATGATATTGTCAGCGAACTCATCGGAAAAATGGAGATCGTTCCGCAGTCCCTGGATGGAACGGCGATCGGCCTGGCAATTGTGAATTGCATCAACCGCCTTCGCGATACCGAAGCAAAAAGTAAAGTGATCATTTTGCTGACCGATGGGGAAAATAACGCCGGTGATATCGACCCCATAACCGCGGCTTCCTTTGCCAAGGATTACAATGTTCGCATTTACACGATCGGAATGGCCGGAAGCGGGGAACAGATCAGTAGCGGCTTCCTTTTCTCTCAGCGAATCCCGCCGCTAAACGATCGGCTTCTGCGCGAGATTGCCGAAAAAACACAGGGACGTTTCTACCGTGCGGATTCCGAAGAAAAACTTAAAGAGGTATGGGATGAGATCGCCGCGCTTGAAAAAACCGAGATCAACATGCGGCAATATATGGATTGGGATGAACGCTATTTTCCCTTCCTTCTGGCCGCACTTCTACTTGCCTTATTTGCGTATATTCTCAAATACGTTGTTTGGAGGAGAGCCGGATGCTGAGTTTCTCCCATCCTGCCATGCTATGGTTTTTACTGCTTCTGCCTCTGCTTGCGCTGTGCGCTTTTATTGCTGCAAAGAAAAACCGGGCAAGAATAGAAATGCATTTTCATCCGAAAATGCTGGAACGGCTCTACGATTCCGCAAGAAATTCGCTATTAAGACTGAAACACATACTGATGCTTCTTGCTTTGGCCCTGATGATCCTTTCCGCGGGCGGTCTGCGCGTGGGTTCGGGATTAAAGGAACTCAAACAGGAGGGAATGGATGTGATCGTGGCTCTGGATCTTTCCGCAAGCATGGATGCGGAAGATATATCTCCCTCCCGCCTCGAACGCTCTAAATATGAGATCTTGCGCCTGATCAATAATCTGAAAGGCGATCGTATCGGACTTGTGGCCTTTGCCGGCGTTTCCTATCTGCAGTGTCCCATTACCTCCGATTATCGTACCGCAAGCATGATGCTGGATCTGATGGATACCCGCCTGCTGCCGGTCCAGGGAACAGCCTTTGCCGATGCCATACATACCGCTATTGACGCTTTTCCTAATGAAAATCAAAAATATAAGGCTATTATCCTCATCAGCGACGGAGAGGATCATGAACAGGAAATCGAAACGGTACTTAAACGCGCTGCCGAAGAAAAGGTCCTGATCTATACCCTGGGCGTTGGAACACTCAAAGGCAGCCCTATCCCCGTGTACGATAAAACAGGGGGACTGCTGGATTACAAGCGTGACGGCGAAGGCAAAGTGATCACAACCCTGCTCCAGGAAAACACCTTGCGGCAAATTGCAGAAGCAGCCGGAGGACGTTATTACCGTCTGGGTGCGGTACGGGAACCGATACTGAGCATTTACGAGCATATACTGCACGGCGATCGTCAGGAATATCAGACGCACGAATTCGCTCGTTACCGCGAACTCTATCTGATCTTCGCTGCCGCTGCACTGCTTTCGCTTTTATTGGCGCTGCTTTTACCCGAAACACTCCAAAAAAAGAACAAAACCGAAAAAAATACGGGTTTATAAACGAATGGGGAATATCCGCTCCGCTCCAAAAGGACTTTTATTTCAGGCGCTGACGCTGAGCGAAGCGGAATTGCTGCTTCCCGCCGAGAATTTTTTGCAGAGACGCTACGGCAAGGTACTGCTTAGCTACGGTCCCTTCGGTTTCGATGTATTCACGGATTATTATCGGGAAGAGATGGGCGGGGAACTGCAGAAAAAATTCTATCTTTTTACCCCGCTGATCAGCTTGGAACATTCTTACCGTTATAAGCTCGATTCCCAGTCGCTGGAGTTGCGCTATCTGCAGGACGGCCGGCGGCGGATCAACTGTGATCCCGGCTTTCTGACACTTTATCAGCTTAACCTGTTAAGCACAAAAGCCTATTCGCACCGGAATTATCTGGCCGAAGGCATTTATGCCGAAACAACACTGATCGCCTGCGGAAAGCGCTTTGAACCCCTGCCCTGGACATATCCGGATTATAAAACACCCGAAGCTCTGGATTTTTTTGCTGAAGGCAAACAAATCCTGAAAAAGATACTTGCCGGCAGTGAAATAACTATAGGTGAGGAATAAGAGAAGCCTGATGATATCTCCGTCCTGTATTCCGGACAGCCGTAAAATAAAACATCTTCTTTCTCATTGGTTTTATTCGCGTTCTTCTCTATCTTTTATCTGTTGATAAGCTATACGTTGACCGAGGTTTGAATGAGACGGATATTTACCCTTATCCTGTCGCTGGCAGCAGTAGCGGGATCCCTTTTTGCGGAGTTGCCGGAAATACTGACCACACGGGTAAGGCAGGCCGGTCCGGGTCTGATCCAAAAAAGATTGGAAGCGCCCTCCGTACCCTGGATCATTCATGCCCTGGAAATTGATCTTACAAATCCTTATGTGCATGCAGTAAATGCGGATGGGGGAGCCTTACGCAAGCCCAGTGAAACAACGCGTACAAAAGAAGAGGAAAACTTTTCCCTGCTTGCCGCCGTGAACGGGGATTTCTTTTATGCGAACGGGAATGCGGTTAATACCAACGTAACGGATGGTGAGATTGTCCGTCTTGAACACTATTCTTCCACACCCCGTGCATACTGGCCGGCACTGAGTATCAACGACAAAAATAAACTCAGCATCAGTTGTAATCTCTTTCAGGGAAGCGCCGTATTTTCGGATACCGCTCTGAATATTGCGGCTATTAACGAATATCCGGAAGCGGGCGCATTAAGCCTTTTTAACAGCCACGGAGGGATCTTTCAGCTAGAAGGTTCCATGAGTGCGATCCGGCTTCTGCCTTTGAACGAATGGGTGGTGAATGGTCCCGTATACTGTATGATGGACAGCCTGGCTATTGATACTGCAGTACTTTCCGCAACTCCGGGAAGGGCTTATCTGACAGCCGGTCGCGGATTGGGAAACGCTCTCCGCAGACATTACCAGAAAGGACGTTTGGTTAAGCTGGAACTTGGAATGTTGCAATTCGAGGATCTCAGCGATTCCACTGTCAGTTTTGACCTTCTTCCGCAGCTGCAGCGGATCCGTCATATCATTGGCGGTTATCCGACCATTGTGCGCGAGGGATCCAATTATGCTCTGGAAGGTTTTGCCAATGAGAACGGGACGAACCGTTTTGCCTTGGACCGGCATCCGCGGACGGCGGTGGGCTTTAACCGTGATACGACCCGGATGTACCTGCTAGTGGTGGATGGCCGGCAAAGTAGCAGCATCGGGATCAATCTTCCTGATCTGGCGGATATCCTGATCCGGCTCGGTGCCTGGCGCGCAATGAATTTTGACGGAGGAGGATCCAGTGTCCTGCTGACTGCAGACGGAATTGCGAATTCACCGTCTGACGGCAAAGAGCGTGCCGTACGGAACAGCTGTGCCATTTACAGCTCGGCGCCGCAGGGGAAACTGGCAATTCTGCAAATCGAAAGGGACTCTCTTTTAATGTATAAACAGCAATCCCTGCCTTTCGGGATCTCCGGCTGGGATGCCCATTATCATTACCGGGAGATCCCCGACAGCGCAAGTATTGATTTTTATTGCGATCCCGAACTGGGATCCGTCAGTGTCCGGGATGGCCAGCTCTATTTCGCATCCACCGGGAAAGCCGGAAAAGGATATCTCTATGCCACAATGGCGGACACGGTCCGGCCCGACTCCATGTACGTTCATGTTCTTGGCTTTGATCCTTTGATCCTCACACCCGCATCACTGATTAGCGATACGCGGCAAGCGGTGGATTTTATTGTTCACGGTGTATCGGAGGAGGGAGACACCCTGCTTCTTCCGAACACGATACTCCGTTACAGCCTGGCGGATACGAGTATAGGAATTATTGATAATGCGGGACGTTTTCTGGGAAAAAAGAAAGGAATGACACAGTTGACCGCCGCCTACGGCGATGTGAGCACCGTAGCAGAGCTCAAGGTATTTGTACGGGAAGGGGAATTTGTGCTTGATCCGGTAAAAAGCCTGGACGGCTGGAATCTGATCGATGAATCCCGCGAAGGCCTGTCAGCCCGGATAGCACTTGCCACCCGCAAGGGAAGCGATAGGGCTATGCGTATCGATTACAGTTCATTGAAAGGCGGCCGAATCGAACTGGAAAAGAATATCCTCTTACCGGGAATTCCCGAAATGCTGATGCTGGAATTCCGGGGAGACGGTCAGGAATACCGTATATCGGCGATTCTTGAAGACGCAAATGGGATAAAACGGGAACTTTTCAGTAGCAGCGATCCTGGACAAAACGAATACCGGAATATTTATCTGGATATTTCACGGCTGCAGGCCGCGTTTCCGCTGAAACTGAAGAAGCTCTGTTTTTATGTTCCCGATATACAGGCTCAGGGTACAGTTTATTGGGATAACCTGAAAGTGGCGTATCCTTCGGAGACCCGGATCGATCATCGCCCTTATGAAGAAGGAGCTCTGCCGGCTTTCCGTTTTGAACCCGTTTATCCTGAATATACAGTCCCTTTGCTGCGTATGGACCTGGAAATGCCGGAACGCGGACAGTTAAGCCTGGAGATCTTCAATATGCGCGGTGAGCGCATCGGTCTCTTGCTGGACAAGGAACTGGACCCCGGATATTACCGGATCAGTTGGCAATCGCCGGGTTTGCCCTGCGGTATCTATCTTTATCGTCTGAAGTTCGGGGAATATAATTACCGTGGCAAAATCCCGCTTTTCTAGAAATATCATCCGCTATTTTTGTTTTCTCACGCATTGATCCGCTGAATCATTACCGGGATCTTTAGCTCTTTACTGCCGGGTTTCCCCTTTACATATGCCTAAAAAAATTGTAACTTCCAATGTGATTAATGCAAATAAGAAAAAACCCCGGATCGCGGTATTCGGCGGACGAAAAGCGGATGAAACACTGTGCCGGGAAGCGGAAGCCGTGGGCCGCGGTATTGCCGAACGCGGATGGACTTTGCTTTGCGGAGGACGCGGAGGCATTATGGAAGCCGTGAGCCGCGGATGCAAGGACGCCGGAGGTACGGTCGTCGGGATACTGCCCGGCGACGACGATTCGGACGCGAACCCCTGGGTCGATATCGCCATTCCCACGGGATTGGGCCTTGCGCGCAATGCCGTTTTGGCAATGGCCTGCAGAGCGGCGGTCGCCATTGGCGGCAATTACGGAACACTGTCCGAGATCGCTTATGCACTGCAATATGAAAAACCGCTTATTTCTCTGCATTCCTGGGAAATACCGGGATCTGTCCCTGCGGAAAATGCCGCAGAGGTTCTGCAAAAACTGGAAGCCCTGATCAATAGAAAGGAATCCCTATGAAGATCGGTATTATTGCCAATAAGATCTATTCGGAGGAGATCGGACAGTTTTTTCACCACTTTCTTGACTGGCTTCGACTGAACCGGGTTGATTACTGCGTCGAATCCGAATTCGCCGGGATTGCCGGATATCCGCACGGAATTGCATTGTTCAGGATGTTAAAAGAAGCGGATATGCTGGTCATCCTCGGCGGGGACGGTACAATTCTGCGTGCCGCACGCCTGATGGGAAATGACCAGATCCCCATGCTGGGCATCCGTTTCGGACGTCTGGGCTTTCTGGCTGAGTTGTCCGGGCAAACCTATGACAGCGAACTGAAAGATATTCTCGCGGGAAAATACCGTATTGACGAGCGGATGGTACTGGAAACGCGGATCCTGCCGGAAAACGAACGCTATTTTGCGTTGAACGATGTGGTTGTCCTGCGTTCACCTTCTTCGAAATTGCTGACTACCGAGGTCTATGTGGATGAAGTCTATATGAATACCTTTCGCAGTGACGGACTGATCATCGCATCGCCGACCGGTTCGACCGCCTATTCCATGTCGGCGGGCGGTCCCATTCTGAGTCCCGGCATCAATGCCATGATTATCAATCCGATCTGCCCCCATATGCTGTCCAATCGCCCCACTGTCATTTCCGGAGACTGCAGTGTGAATATCCGTTTTAAAGAACTCAGCGACGGCTGTATGCTGACCGTGGACGGACAGGAAGATATTCCGGTCAATGCGGAGACCCGTATCAATGTCAATAAAGCGTCGTACAGCGTTAAACTGGTGCGTTCCATGAACAGCAGCTTTTTTTCGGTTGTGCGCAATAAACTGAAATGGACCCAGTGAGAGGTAAATATGGATTATATCCGCCTGAAGAACATGGTGTTTTATGCTTATCACGGTGTAGAGGAAAGCGAAAAGATACTGGGCGCACGCTTTGAGGTGGACCTGAAGATCGGCTGTGATCTGAAAAAAGCCTCCGAAAGCGACAGGCTCGAAGATACGATCAATTATGAAGCAATCTATCAGGAGATTAAAACGATCGTGACCGAAGATAAAAAACACCTGATCGAATCCATTGCCGGAATGATAGCGCGAAAGATCAAATCCAAATACTGCGGTATCGAAAATATCTGCGTTGTTGTCCGTAAACCCAGTGTTCCAATAAAAGGGATCCTGGATACGGTAGAAGTTGAAATAAATCTTTAAGCCTAATGTACGGAGAAAAGAGAATGAAAAGGATCCTTGTTGTTATAAGCGCGCTATTGTTACTGATTTCCTGCGCATCCCGTGAAAAAAGTCCGGCAGCTCCTATCGGGAATATGACTTATGCTCAGATCGATTCTCTCCTGATGGTCAACGCGAAGATGAATTACAGCATCACCGATCGTATGCGGCTCTATTCGGAGATGTTTCTGGGAACACCTTACAGCTGGACCGCTACCGGTGACGGGCCTTACGCACTTCTGGAAAACTACCCGCTAGTCAATTTCGACAGTACCAACTGTATGGTCTATACCGAACATGTGCTGGCGCTGTCCATCTCCGATTCCTGGGATAATTTTTTTAATAATCTCCAGCAGATCCGCTATAAGAACGGTATTATCGGCATGCGGACCCGGAATCATTATACCATGGCCGACTGGCTGCCGGAAAACCGCTGGCTGCTGGAAGATGCCGCGCGTAAAGTGGGTGGCGAATATACCCGCAGTATGACCCGAACGATCTCCCACGAGAATTTTTTCACCCAAAAAGGCATTCGCGACCTGCGCTATGTCAAACTGGACCGCCGCATTACTGTGGAATATATCCCCATGCAGGACCTGAATAAGGTCAAGGCAAATTTCCGGAACGGGGATATTGTTGCCATGCTTTTTGCGAACCGCGACGATATTTTCTCGGCACACATGCTGATGATCTATGAAAAGGGCGGCGAATTGTATTTCCGCGAGGCTTCCACCAGCACTTATTCGACCTTTGAAACACCCTTTGACGAATGGCTGCTGACAAAAAAGGATAGCAAACGTTATGCCGGACTGGCCGTTATGCGCGTACGGGATGAATACAATAAACCCAATGCGGTGGTACTGCCCTGGGATATCCCCTTACTAAAGAATAAATGACGAACAACCAAGAGAGAGACTCATGCGTTTAATGAAAAAAATTCCCCTGATCCTGCTGACACTGATACTCATTTTCCCACTTTTTGCCGTTAAGGGTAAAGTCTATCTGGTCCCCGGTTCGGATACCTCGATCTGGGACGGGCTTTCAACTTCCGTTTATGACGGAAGACTCTTTTTAAGCGGACTTTATTCCAATCCCGGCCGTTACGGCTATGCCGTGATGGACACGGCCTTTCGCCATTCCTTAAAAGACAGTCAGGGCAGACCGATGAAAATGACCTGGTGGATGATGGCCGGCAACGTCTTTGACCGCTCTATAAATTGCAATATTCCGGTTCGCAGGAATATCAGTCTTTATCTGATGAAAAAATATCATCAGGAAGCCATTGATCATTATGACGATCAATTGTCGCTGCATTACCATACCTATTACTGGTCCGATCCCGACGGTGACGGTATTTATGCCTACGAAGTTGCTCCCGACTTTAGTCTGAAGCAGGATGATTACGAAAAAACGCTCTGCAGCTTTCTGATCGAAGACCGGATATTTCCGGTCTCTTTTCGCAGCGGTTGGATGTATATGGATCTGAACTGGCAGGCCTATCAGGAACGCTTCATCCCCTTTGATATGTCCGATTGCTGGTCCGCCTGGTCGGAAGGAACCCAGCCTTACCATCCTGCAGAAGACAACTACCGTATACCCGGAGATCTGAAACAGTGGCGCGTACGCTCCTTTTACTTTACCGTTTATTCCCAGATGACCAACGCCCTGAACACCATGTTCCGCGAGGCGGCGGAAGGTAAAGATCAGATGGCCAATATGTGGTCGCATCTTCCGGAAACGGATTTTCTGGCCGGCATGGATTCTATGAATACCCTGGCCCACCAGCTATCCGAACAGTACGGCGTTGAATTTCTGTACTGCAAGGACGTTGAAGCAATGCGGCTCTGGATCAACCCAGAGGATACGATCGCTCCTGTCCTCACATTTACCGAAATTCCCGAAGGAGATCAATTGCGCTTTGCCATCAGTTCGGACGGACCGGTATTCCAGTCGGATGAACCCTTTGTGGCGATGAAGGATATCTATGAGGACTATTACCGTCTTGCATGCATAAAAACCGGGGAATTCAATTGGGAGACCCGCGATCCCGTTCCGGCTGCGGAACTGGTAAAGGTATCCGTGGCGGTCTGCGACAGTGTGGGAAATCAATCCATAGAAGAACTGCAATACCTGCCGGATGATATCTATATTGACAACGCCGATCCGGAATTCCACGAACGGGAAGGGAACTGGTCCGATCACAATTCCGGCGAATTATGGAATTTGGGCGCCCGTCTTTTAAACGGCAGAGGGAAAGTGGAAATTATTCCCGACATTCCGGAAACACGGGATTACGCCATCTTTTTCCACGGAGCCGGCAGTGATACGGATTCCCTGCGCCTGATCGTTCAAAACGGCAGTATCAGCGATACGCTGCATTTCTATGAAAGATTAAAGGGGCTCAATCATTGGCAACGTGCAGGTTTTGCGGAACTGGAAGCCGGCAGCGGGAATACCCTGATCTTCGAAAATCTTTCGCGGGAAAAGAAATTCGGACTCGATGTCGTCCGGATTACACCCATGGTAGCCGACAAGTATTTCGATGTCAAGCCCAATATATTGAATTTTGACGCTGTCAGTGTGGAAGATACCGTTTTTCTTGAGTTGAAAATTTCTAATTTCGGCAAAGATCCCCTGCAGGTAAAATCTTTTTCCTTTAACGGGGAAAAACTCATGATCCCGGAAAGCTTTCCCCTGAATCTGGATCCCATGGAAGAACGAAGTATTCCCGTATATTTCAGTACACAGGAATTTTGTGAATATCAGGACGCGATTACGATTTGCACGGATGATCCGCATAAACCGGAGATCATTATTCCGGTATTTGTAAGTGCCGATAGTTACTTTAAGGCCATTGACAATGAAGATGCGGACAAATACACGGAGTACGGTTCCGGCTGGTCTTACAGCACGGCGCTGGGCTGGAGATCAACGAGCCGCTATACAACGCTGACCGGCAGCGGAGCGGCAACCGGCAAGTATGCGGAATTCAGGGAAAAACTGAATTACAGCGGAAGCTACGATATTCAGTATATTGTACCAAGGACCACGAACGCACACGATCACGCGCAGTATATTCTGATGATCAATGGTGAAGCTGTGGATACTGTCATTATCAATCAAAATGAAGAAAGCGGCGTATTCCGCAGTATCGGCCATTTCGATCTTCCCAAAGATCTTCCGATAAGCCTTCGGGTGATGGATAACGGCGGAAATACCAATTCCGGAGCCGTTTTACGGACAGATGCCGTAAAATTTTTGCTGCTGGAAGAAAAAGTAGTCTCCGCGATCGATTTTTCGGGCATACCCGATAAGTTCATGGTATATCCGAATTATCCGAATCCCTTTAATCCTTCCACAAGCATTACTTTCGCCTTACCGGAAGCCGGCGAGGTCAGGATCGATTTCTTTGATCTGCAGGGGAGAAAGGCCGGGCCAACGATCCGCGAGTATCGGAAAGCCGGATACCACCGTATTCTTTGGGTACCCCGTGAATTGTCTTCCGGTGTATATTTTTACCGTATTCAGACTCCGGATGCTTCGGAAATCCGTAAATGCACATTGATGAAGTAAGGAGGAAAATGGCTCTTGTCGTTGTCGGTTCCATCGCACTCGATACTGTGATCACGCCGAAAGGCAGATCGGATAACGCTGTCGGCGGTTCCGCCACCTTTTTCAGTCTGGCCGCCGCAAGAAAAACCCGCGTAGCTATTGTTGGCGTAGCCGGAAAAGATTTTCCGGCGGCCGCGATCGCGGATTTTGAAAAAATGAAAATCGATCTGCAGGGACTGGAGATCCGCGAAGGAAAGACCTTTCGCTGGGGAGGTATCTACCGAACCAATATGAAAGAGCGTGAAACCCTGTATACGGATCTGAATGTGTTTGAACACTTTTCACCGTTATTGCCGGTGGAATACCGTGCCTGTAGAATGCTTTTTCTTGCAAATATCCACCCGGCTTTACAGCTGCAGGTTCTGGATCAAATGGAAAACAACCCGCTGGTTGGGCTCGACAGTATGAATCTCTGGATCAGAACGGTAAAAGCGACGCTGATCGAGGTTGTTAAACGCTCGAACATCATCATTATCAATGACGAAGAGATAATTCAACTTACCGAAGAACAATACTTAGCCGATGCTGTACGGCGTGTGCAGGAACTCGGCCCCCATACGGTCATTGTGAAAAAGGGAAAATACGGAGCGGAATTGTTCCATAAAGACAAACATGCGGTATACCCGATCTGTCCCGAGAAAGCCCTGGTGGACCCTACGGGAGCAGGGGACACCTTTGCCGGAGGTTTTATGGGTTATCTGGACAGCCTCAACAAAGAAGAACCGGATTTTACCGATTATCAGGAAGCTATGATCTACGGAACGGTCCTTGCTTCGTTTTTGGTCGAATCTTTTTCAACGGACAGGCTCGCTTCCGTCCTTGACGAAGAAATCGAAGCACGATTAATAAAATTTAAAGATAGCTTATAAAGGATCCCCGCAGACCTGCATTACAGGAGTATTGCAGCCGCGTGGCTTGTGATCCAGAATTTACCATCAGCATCCCTGAGGATATCACAACCCGGAAGCGGGATGATGTCACCGGATGCATTTCGGATAACAGCCAGCCCTGCAGCGGAATCATCTTCCAGTGAAAGGTAATACGCGGCGGGAAGGGATGTGTTTTGTTTTTCGGTCTTGAAAAGCATGGCGGCATCACGCAAAAGCTTTTTATCTTCCGGCAGGCATACAGGGAATATTTCCCTGCACCAGGCGTATTGAGCCTTTGCGTTCAGGACTTCTTCCGCTGGATTTGTCGTATCAAAAAGGATGCTTTTTGCATAATAGAAGGGAGCAAGGACCGCGAAAAGCAGATCGCTCATGGATTGGATCGGCAAGGCGCAGCAGGCATCGCCGGGACGAAAGAGCCGGAAAGCGCGTCCCAGTGTCTGTGCCGCGACTAAAAGATTGTATTGTGAAAAAAGATATGTATCATTCAACCTGCACGCTTCATCATCCAGGCGTATAAAGGGGATATCCCGGTTTTCTTTCTTATGCTGCTCGGTGAATGAAGCGCTGATACGGTCGCATTCCGCCTGAAAGTTCAAATCAAAGGGGATCCCCTGATATAAGAGCGCAAGCAGAGAGATCAGGCTTTTTTCCGGATCGCGGAAACTCAGCAGCGGACGATCATTGGCTGTGACCTTAAAAGTGAGGCAGTTATTCAGAATATCCGCATATGTACAGGAGCGGTTTTTAAAGCGGAATGCAATTTTTTCCGGAAATACCCGTGCGTGTTGCAGAATTACAGCAGCCGTGTTGGGGAAGGGAACGATATGTTCCTTATAGGGAATGTCTAAGAAAGTTCGGCGTTGATCCATGGCCAATTTTAGTATTCTCGGAGGTATTATCCAAGGCAAATTCCCCGCTCATCTTAACGCTGTCTCCCTCAAGAGCCGTGCATTGATCAGGACGGATGCTTTTGTACTGTGCAGGTCCCTCAAGAGAATTTTCCAGGAAAGCGGGTCCGAAGGAGAAATGTCGAAAGAATAATGATTCTGCTCGCGGGTTCGGACCAGGCATTTAAAACGGATGATGCGGAAAGCCTGCTTCTCAAAGCTGTTCAGCATGTCTTTTAAGCGGGTAAGAAGCGCATCATGCACATCGTTTGGGTCTTCGAGTTCGAATTGCTGTTCATACCATTTCAGGTTACGGAAAGCTTCCGATTTCAGCTGCGGATCCGGGGCCGCATTGCGCAAAGCGGAGCTGCGGATCCGGGAAAGATGTTCAAAAAATTCCTGCAGATCTCTCCGGCAAAATGCCGAAATAAAACGGGAATTATCCGTGGAAAAATGCCGGGGAATTTCCTGCTGAAGCACAGAAATATCCGCTTTGGTTAAAAGATCTATTTTATTGATAATTAAGCAGTCAGATTCATTTATCTGACTATCGTAAACGGCTTTTACGTTCTCGCTGAAAGGTAAGGGTTCTCCCTTGACCCTCCGCAGCATGAGCCGTGCATCCGCCAGCGTGATCAAGGCCTTTGCCCGGAAATCGTTTGTTTGCAGAAGCGCTGCACCGACGGTCCCGCTGAGGTTCGCAGAGGAACCGATTGCTTCGGCGAAAACAATATCCGGATCGATCTTTTTCTGCAGATACTCCAGCTGACGCAGAAGGTCCGGATAGTTCGTACAATAACAGCCCGACTGTACATCCACGGCCGGAATATTTTCGGCATTGACAAATGCTGTGTCAACAAGATATTTGCCCTGATCGTTGGTGACCACGGCAATCTTTTTACCCTTTTCCATCAGAAATTTGCTTAAACGAATGATCAGGGTGGTCTTTCCGCTCCCAAGAAAACCTGAAACCAGGTAAAGATCCATTATTTTTTCCCTTGTGTGTCGAGCAGACGACGGATTTCCGCTATAAAAGCATCATGCCGGGGTATCAGGGAAGAAGAATAAAGAGTGCCGTTAAGGTAAATGGAAGGCAGATTTCGCACTCCCATCTTTTTTACGCGCGCAACATTTTCAATCTCCGTGATCTTGTATTCACGAATTTCGATGGCATTCCCAAAAACCGGCAAAAGGCGCATGGCAGCATCTTTCAGGTAAGCGCAGGCGGCGCAGGCGGCGGAATCCACGGTAAATACCTCGATCAGGGGTTTATCCAGATTCGTATAATCCGGCAGGGATATATCCGTACCGGAAGCGGGTGCTTCGTAGTTCTCCAGCATTTTCTTTGCGGATTCCGGATTGCGAATAGCGTCCATGATCCCGACGACATTTTCCGGCGGCGTATCGTAAGGCATATCACAGCCCGGTGAAATGATCAGGTTCGTGCTTTTCATTTCCGTAAGAAAGTCCGTAATATAGCGCACATTGTCCTGCTGGGTGCCCAGGAGCATGACCGTCGTCAGCGGAATATTGCCCGCGATGACGATACCATGGGCATCAGTAAGGATCTTGGCGCTTCGCATATCAATATTCTCATCGATGGAGAGAATATCCGGGAAAGTATTGCACATGGGTTCCAGGTTGCGGCTGGCATCTCCGCAAACAAATAGAGAACTAATGACCTTTTGTTCTTTGAGCGAAGAAAAAAACGCTTTCAAAGGATGGTACAGGAATTGATAAAACATTTCCGGCGATATCTGGGAGATTACCGGATCCACCACCGCGATCACATCCATGCCGGCCCGGATATACATATCCGCCATACGTTCCGCTACCTTACTGCAATAATGGATCAGTTCCTTTACCTTTTCTTCGTCGCTATAGGTATCCATGAACAATTCAGAACCGCGCAGGTGGGTTGCCAGTGTCAGCGGTCCGCAGATCAGTCCGTAAAGCGCCGTATTTTTTCCGACTGCGCTTTTCATGCGCCGCATTACATCCAGGACCAAGGGAATGCGGCCGTCATTTTCCGCGGGCAACTTATCGGGAATACGAAAATCGTTTTCCAGGGGATGCGTCAGCACGGAAGGCGGACTGTCATCTCCCCACATTAATTCGCAGCCCAGGATCTCCGCTTCCAGCTGCAGGTCAAAAAGGACCGGCATTCCGTCGGGCAAATAGGTCTGATGCACCTTGATGAGCGATTCAAATAACTTATCGGCGTCCTGCAGGACCTCTGTGGCACTGTATCCGCAGAGTTTACCGGCATGGACGCCGGCAAAAGGCACCCAGGGAACCTTGTCGACCGTTTTGCCACGAAGTGTACGTAAAATTCGTTTTTTTCCGTTCATGAATGTTTTTCCTTTTCCCCGGACTTATTATGCAAGTATTTCTTCAGCAAGGCTTCCGCAGCGCGGATCATCGTTTCATCCAGATCAAAATACAAATTCAGATATTCGTAAGCCTTCTCGCGCTGCTGATATTTTTCGATATTGCCTTTGCTGCGGATCTGGACGTAATCATCGTTAATATAAATGAACTTGTCATCGATAAAGCGTGAAGCCACAATGGCATTGATATAATCAAAGGAGCGAATCCAGTAATGCATAAAGTCCGCATGATCCAAGGGCTCGATCCTGAAGGTATAACGCGTCGTAAGCGTGCCGTTGCTTTGTGTCTGCAGCTGATAGCGTTCGTCTTCCAGCGCTTTCACAGTAAAGTCGATCGCACCGCTGCGAAGCAGGTTTTTACCGGCGGGGATAATTTCCACGGGCTGATTGATCAGATAACCCGGGTCCACGAGATAGTGCTTATTCCGGTACTCCACGATGGCAAAGAAATGCGGGAAACTGCGCCGGTGAATTTCCGCTTTAACCGGATAAGCTCGTATTCCTTCGATTTCCAGGGAGCGGATCAATAAATTGACCAGAGAAAAACAGGTCCCGCCGAAGTGCAGGTTCCTGAAATCGGATAAAAGGGTTTTGCTGTCGCGGGGACGTTCTTCGGGCGGCATTTTTAATCGCAGGATCTTGCTGACGTTCTCGTACGGGATCTTCTGCAGAATGCGGAAAAAGGGAATATCTTCAAGTTTTTTCATAAAGGAATTTTACGGAAAAAGCCGGCGATAAGCAACAAGCTAAAACAAAAATGCGACCGATGTCACAAAATCTCCAAATATTCCCCTGAAACATGATATAAGCATTTGAAAAAACCCGGCGCTTTTTTACATTTGAGTCATGAATGGAACACTTGACGCTATCGCTGCAAAATACAAGGATAAATCCGGATCCGCGATCCCCGTTCTGCAGGAAATCCAGAAAGCGGAAGGCTATATAAATCCGGAATCTCTGCGTTATATCTCGGACAAGACCGGGATCCCCCTTGCGGAACTCTGGGGTATCGCCACCTTTTATTCCATGTTCCATCTGAAGGCACGCGGCCGCCATGTGATCCGTGTATGCAAGGGCACCGCCTGTCACGTTTCGGGTGCGGAAAATCTGGCATCCGCGATCCGCAAACACCTGGATCTGACGGAAGAGAAGATCACCAGCGATGACGGACTGTTCACGATAGAAGAAGTCGCCTGTTTGGGTTGCTGCAGTCTGGCACCGGTCATGATGATCGACGACACGATTTACGGCAAACTGACCTTTAGAAAAGCCCTTTCCGTTCTGGATAAATATAAAACGGCGGAAAATACATGAACGAGCACCGTTTTACATTGTGGCAGCATTCCCGGATCCCGGAAGATTTACAGACTGTCACGGTCTGCACCGGAACAGGCTGCCTGGCAAGCGGGGCGACGGAAGTCATCGATGCTTTTCGGACCGTACTGGAAGAATACGGATTCAAAGTGCTGGAATCATTGTCGGAATTACATGAAAATCATGACAGTACGCATACAAAATTTCTTAAGAAAAGCGGATGCCAGGGGCTCTGTGCAATGGGTCCGCTGGTAAGCGTTTGGCCCTCCGGGATATTTTACGTTCATGTCAAGGCTGCTGACGCGCGGCGCATCATCGAGCAGACCGTTCTTAAAGGGAAACTGGTCAGCGATCTTTTATATACCGATCCAATCCGAAAAGAAAAACATATTCACACCCGGGAAATCCCATTCTACAGGGGGCAAAAGCGGCAGGTTCTGGCGGCTTCCGGGAATCTGGATCCGAATTCCATCGAAGATTATATCGCATCCGGCGGATATCAGGCCTTAAGGCAGGTTTATAGTGATATGGACCCTACATCCCTTTGCCGCCTGATCAGTGACGCGGGCTTGCGGGGGCGGGGCGGTGCCGGCTTTTCCACCGGAAAGAAATGGGAACTGGCACGGCTCCGGGAAAGCGGAAAGAAGTACGTGATCTGCAATGCCGATGAAGGGGATCCCGGCGCATTTATGGACCGCAGTATCATTGAAGGAAATCCGCACGCGGTGATCGAAGGAATGATGATCGCCGCCTACGCGATCTCTGCGGATGAGGGTTATATCTATGTCCGTGCCGAATATCCGCTTGCCGTCCAGCGTATGCGGCGGGCTATCGCGGATGCCGAAAGCGCCGGTATTCTGGGCGATCATGCACTCGGCAGCAATAATGCCTTCCATATTCGGGTGGTTGAAGGAGCCGGTGCTTTTGTTTGCGGTGAAGAAACGGCTCTGATGGCATCCATTGAAGGCAAGCGCGGAATGCCGCGGCTTAAACCACCCTATCCCGCAGAACGGGGATTGTTTGGAAAGCCCACGGTGATCAATAATGTGGAAACCCTGGTAACCGTACCACTTATTATCCGCCTGGGTGTGCAGGAATACCGCAAGGGCGGTTCAGCGAACTCCCCCGGGACCAAGATCTTTGCCCTGACCGGACATGTGATCAATACCGGACTGATCGAAGTACCCATGAACACGACGCTTCGACAGGTCATTCTGGATATCGGCGGCGGGGTCAGCGACGATCAGGGACGCTTCTGGGAAGACGGGTTTAAGGCAGTGCAGATCGGCGGTCCTTCCGGAGCATGCCTGACGAAAGAACATTTTGATCTTCCGCTGGATTTTGATTCGCTTCAGGGTATCGGAGCCATGGTCGGATCCGGCGGCATGGTCGTCATGAATAAAAATACCTGCATGGTAAGCATCGCGGCGTATTTCATGCAGTTCACGCAAAACGAGTCCTGCGGGAAATGCACGTTCTGCCGCATCGGTACCAAACGCATGCTGGAGATTCTGGTACGGATACGGAAAGGGGAGGGCGTTCCGGAGGATCTGCAAAAACTGGAAGAACTTGCCGGACAGATCATCGCAAGCTCCCTGTGCGGATTGGGAAAGACCGCACCGAATCCCGTGTTGTCCACTTTACGTTATTTCCGGGACGAATATGAGGCCCATATTGTTGAAAAACGTTGTCCCGCAGGAGTCTGCCAGGCCCTTGTCAGCTACGGCATCGATCCGCAGGCCTGTACCGGCTGTACATTATGCGCCAGAAACTGTCCCGTAGATGCCATCAGCGGATCCCCGAAACAAGCGCACCGTATCGATCCCGGAATTTGCATTTCCTGCGGAGCATGTTATAAAGTCTGTAAATTCAATGCCGTTTTGCGCAGTTAGGAATGGTTGACAGCAATCATGATCAGAATAAAGCTCAACAGTAAAGAGATCCAATGCCGCGAAGGACAAAGCATCCTGGAGGTTGCCCGCGAGAACGGAATAAAAATCCCTACCCTCTGCCATCAGCCGGAACTTGAGGCCTACGGCTCCTGCTGGGTATGCTCCGTAAAGGTTGAAGGCGTAAAAGGATTTGTCACTTCCTGCAGTACCCGCGTGCAGGAAGGTATGTCGGTCATTACCGATTCTCCGGAAGTCCGGAATGCCCGGAAAACGGCGCTGGAATTACTGCTTTCAAATCATTATGCCGACTGTGATGCGCCCTGCAAGATCGCCTGCCCCGACCATGTCGATATTCAGACCTATGTATCCCTGATCGCCAACGGAAAAGAAAAAGAAGCGGTTGAGGTCATCAAACGCGACCTGCCTTTCCCTATGTCCATCGGCCGCGTTTGTCCTGCCTTCTGCGAAGAGGAATGCCGGCGTATGCTTGTCGATGACGCCGTTGCTATCCGCCAGTTAAAACGCTGCGTTTCGGACCTGGAACTTGGCGACTGGTGCTATGTGCCGGAGCGTAAATCCGAAACGGGGAAGCGCATAGCGGTGATCGGAGCCGGACCCGCGGGACTGACCTGCGCTTATTACCTGAGTAGCGAAGGACATACGGTGGATGTTTTTGAAACGGCGCCCCAAGCCGGCGGGTGGCTGCGCTACGGTATTCCCGAATACCGTTTGCCCAAGAAGATACTCGACCGCGAGATCGAGATCCTCAGCAGGAACGGAATGAATATCCACTACGGGAAAACTTTGGGTAAAGATGTATTTCTCCATGAACTGAAAAAGGATTATGATGCCGTTTTTGTCGGGATCGGAGCGCAATTGGGGACCCCGATGCCGCTCGAAGGAGAGGCATCCCTCAGAACATATTCCGGAGTAGATTATCTGCGCGCTGTTGCATCCGGACATGCTCCTGCTGTTGGAAAGAAAGTTGCTGTGATCGGCGGTGGCGATACGGCCGTCGATTGCGCACGTACCGCGCTGCGCCAGGGTGCGGATGTATGCCTGATATACCGCCGGACACGGAAAGAAATGCCGGCGGAAGCGAAGGAAGTGGATGCTGCCGAAGCGGAAGGTGTAAAAATTATGTTTCTGGCTGCTCCTGCCGGAATTACAAAGACCCCGGAAGGAGTTCCGGCCTTGTGCATCGAAAAAATGCGTCTGGGCAAGGCGGACAGTTCCGGAAGGAAACGTCCGGAAGCTACCGGTGAATTCCAAACGGAAGTCTTTGATACGCTGATAGCGGCAATCTCTCAACAAGTGGATGTATCCTGGCTGAATAAGGAAAAGGCGGGGGATTTTGCCCTGAGTTCAAAGAATACCGCTCTCAGTGATGAAGCGACCATGCATTGGAAGGATAATATTTTTGCCGGCGGTGATTTTCGCCGGGGACCCGCAACAGCCATCGAAGCCGTCGCGGACGGTAAGACCGCGGCGAGATCCATCGACCGTTTTCTACGGGGGACCATCATGGAAAGCCGGCCGCTGTTCAATTCCCGTAAAGCGGGAAAAAACCGCGATATGGATGCGGACGAATTTTTACATATACCTAAGAAAGAACGCCTGAAGGCAAAGGAACTCCCGACACAGATACGAAAAGGGAATTCAGAAGAAGTGGAGCAGTCTTTTTTGCGGGACGATGCCCGAAATGAGGCAGAACGCTGTCTGGAATGCGGCTGTATGGTCAATAGCTCCTGCCTTTTGCGGGAGTATTCTTCCGAATATACCGCAGATCCCGATCATTACTCCGGATTCATCCAAAAGCATCCTCTGGATGATACCCATGCCTTTATTCTCCGTGATCCCAATAAATGCATTCATTGTGGGCGCTGTATCCGGGTTTGTGCCGAGATCCAGGGACCTGCCGTGCTGGGCTATATCTATCGCGGATTCAGTACACTGGTGGGTCCAGAGCTGGGCGGCCGCCTGGACGAGACCGCTTGCAGCAGCTGCGGCAAATGCATTGACGTCTGCCCGACAGGCGCACTGCTCCCAAAAACCAGGAACTATAAAAGCAACCCCGGCTTTTTTGAAATTTCCGCCGGCCGCTGTACGGAATGCGGTGCCGCCTGCTATTTGGACCTGTACCGGGCAGGAACAAGCTTGCTGCAGGTAAAACCTTCTAATGGCAACAAATATAACCAATTGAATATCTGTTATAAAGGACGCTTTGCCTGGCAGAATGAAGATTTGCAATATACAGCGGAAAGTTTGAATGAACTTAAGGATATCCCGGACGGTACCGTCCTGCACCTTTCGCCGAAAATGCCGGATATCCTGTTGCGTGACGCGCTGGATTTTGCCAGGGAAAAAGGATTTTCATGCGCAGCGACAGAATTTATAGAGGATCCTTCCGACCGTCCCGAATATGCATCGCGCATCGCTGGAATGGAAGACCTGGACTACGCGGATGAGATCTTGCTTATCGGCGGACTGAATCAAATGCTGCGGGCGCGTGCACGCAGTGCCCAGCTGCGCGGAGCCCGGCTGCTGTTGATCGCTCCGCCGCCGGGAGCTTTCCGACGCTTTGCTGATGCCGTTTACGAAAGCGTTGACGATTATCAATCGCACCCCGGAAAAAGACAACTATTTATCTATCACAGAGAAAACTGCAATCCCGGGATCAAAACAAGTATCTACCGGAAAATGGAAGGACTGCCACTGGCACGGGTCTGGGTCAATTCCGATTACCTGAACAGCCGCGGCTTCTCAAAATTGAATATCCCCCTCTGTAAAGAACTCAATGCAAAGCATGTGATCCTTTTCGGACCGACACCGGAACAGGTAAATGCCGGAAAGATTTACCGCCTGCCGGTCAAAGCTTTTGAACTCAGAGGACTTGTCCATAGCGATACGGGCGAAGAGATCTTGCTGTAAAAAACAATACAATAAAAAAAAGACCCGCAGTGAATACGGGTCTTTTTGTTACTTACACGGATCATTCAATTTCTTTGTTCAGAATATCCAGCAAAGCCTGGAGTTCTTCGGGTTTCCGGTCGGCCATATGTGCAATCCGGAAGGTCTTCTCTTTCAGCGAACCGTAGCCGTTGGAAATGGAATATCCCTGTTGGCCCAGTTTTTTATTGAGGTCCGCAACTGAAAGTCCTTTGGTATTTTTGATTGTCGTCACGGTATTGGAACGGTAGCCTTCGGCGGCAAGGATTTCAAAACCCTTTTTAATCGCCCATTGACGTACCGTTTCGGCCATGGCGGCATGGCGAGCGAAACGATTTTCCAGTCCTTCTTGGTTTAGTATGTAATCCAGTTGTTTATCAAGTCCGTACATATGCGGAATACTGGGTGTAGAAGGATACTGATAGGGTTTTTCTTTCACGAATTTATAGAGTTCCACGTAATCGAAATAACATCCGCGGTTTTTAACATCTTTAGCGTATTCAATGGCCTTATCGGTCACGGAAGCCACGGACATTCCGGGAGGCAGTCCCAGGCATTTCTGCGTGGAGGTTATACAGACGTCGATTCCCAGTTTGTCGACTTCGATCTTTACTCCGCCCATGGAAGAAACTGCATCCACCAGCCAGAAGACATCCGGATATTTCTTGCGTATTTGGGAAATGGCTTTCAGGTCGTTCATCACACCGGTGGAAGTTTCATTGTGAGTAACCGTAAAAACGTCGTATTTCCCGGTAGCCAGGTATTCATCCACCACTTCCGGCAGGGTTGGCATTCCCCAGGTGACTTCGACCTTATCGACAGGAACGCCGTTGCCTTCCGCCAACTGTGCCCAACGGTTCCCGAAAGCACCGACGGAAAAAACGACGGCACGTTTTGCAGTAAATGAACGAACGGCACCCTCCATCAGTCCCGTACCGGAAGATGTTGAGAGAATGATGGTATTTCCGGTGAAAAACAGTTTTTGCAAACCCATGGAGATACGTTCCTGCAATGCGGAAATATCCTTGGTGCGGTGTCCGATCATGGGTGTTGCAAAGGCTTCGAGAATTTCAGGACGGACATCGACCGGTCCCGGAATGAAGAGCTTTTTGTACATGGCAATATCCTTTAGTTAAACATTAAATTGTTGACAAACAATTATACAAAAATAAAACAACAATACCAATAATGTTTCAGAAAACAAGGGGGATTTTTATGAATGATCAAAGAATTTCCGGGATCAGTTCCTCACCACTGCGTTTCGGCACATGGTGCACGTCATCGTCCGTACGGTAATAACGCGTATCACCGTCACGCAGATCTTCGATCTGAACACGCTCCGAGGGTTTCCCCAGAGCAATAACGTAAAGGATCTCGTAGCGTTCATCGATCCCGAAACTCCGGCGGACGGGATCGCGCTGAACGGCACCCAGAATACAGCCTCCGAATCCTTTTTCCACCGCACTCAGCAGGATGCTCTGACAGGCGATTCCGGCGTCGGTATCGGCCTTTTCGGCGATCTGTTTGTCAAGAAGCAGAATAATATAGGATGTTGGACGCTCCAATTCCGAAGGCCCCTTCCATTGGGTCAGATAGCCCGCCCAGGCAAGGAAGGGGAAGAGGGTATCGCAGGCTTTGCGGGAATGCAGGATCAGAAATTTCAGGGGCTGATCGTTGCGGGCGGAAGGGGAGAGTCTTGCTGCGTCGATCAATTCTTTCAGATCCGCTTTGCTCAAGACCGGCTTCGCCTGAAAGCGGCGGTAACTGCGATTCTTAATTAAAAGTTCTTTCAGCATGGCCTTTTTTATTTATTTTGGACGGTCAGAAAGCGCTTGATAATGGTTTCGGTACTGATCGTTTCATCTTCTTTGATGAATTTGGCAATAATATTCTGAATGGCGCTGCGCTTGTAACCCAGTGATTCCAGTGCCAGCAGAGCATCGGCAACATTGGCGGAAAGCGGGGAATCGGAGGGAATGCCGCTGATGGAGCTCACTTCTTCGTCACTGATCTTCTCCTTCAGTTCAAGAATGATCCTGCGGGCGGTTTTTTCTCCAACTCCCGGTGCACGTTTCACTGCGGCGACATCTCCGTTGAGGATATAGGCGGTCAAATGATCATAGCGGATCCCCGAAAGGATATTGATCGCCTGCTTGGGCCCGATGCCCGAAAGGGAGATCAATTTCAGAAATACCTCTTTTTCTTTTTCATTGATGAATCCGTAGAGCTGCAGCAGGTCCTCACGGACATGCAGATAAGTGAGCAGTTTGCAGCTGTTCCCTGCAGCGGGAAGTTTTTCGTAGGTATGCAGGCTGATCAAGCATTCCATACCGACATTCTGAATGTTCAGAATAAGGGAATTGGGTTTTTTGACTTCGATCCTGCCTTGAAGAAAAGCGATCATAGGACTTCCTTATGAAGTTAAAAGATGTGCTCGGATATGATGAAAATGCGTGATCGCCACGGCCAGGGCGTCACTGACATCCATTTTACCTTCAAATTCGGGCATTTTCAGCATTTTAAGAACCATATAACGGACCTGATCTTTTGATGCGCCGCCTCTGCCCGTCAGGGATTTCTTGACGATTGCGGCTGGATATTCGAAGACCGGGCAGTTTCGCTCATGTGCAGCCAGCATCAAAACTCCCCGTGCATGGCCCAGTTTGAGCGAAGTACGGGGATTGACGTTGGAATAGGTCTCTTCGATGGCATAGACATCGGGATGATAATCATCCAGGATGTCGCAGCAGCTGCGGTAGAGGATCCCGAGCTTGGCGCTGAAATTTTCTGCCTTTGAGGTTGTGATAGTACCCGCAGCCAGAAACTGCAAGCGGGAACCCGTAACGCGGATCAGACCGTATCCGCTGGTGTTCAGGCCGGGATCTATGCCAAGTATGATCATTCGTTCAGCTGTTCCATGATGGCTTCCGGTATATCGGAATTGTCCCAGACTTTCTGAATGTCATCATGATCTTCCAGCAGTTCATATAATTTCAGGAATTTTGCGGCTTCCTCGGCGCTTTCGATCCTGATAGTGGTACCGGGTATCTGCTCGATCTCGGCATGATGGATCGTATAGCTTTTTTTTAGCACTTCATGAAGGTCGTTAAAATCCGAGGCTTCGCAGATCACCGTAAAGGTGTCTCCTTCACGTTTCACGTCTTCCGCACCGGCTTCCAGGGCGTTCATTATCAGATCGTCCTCATTCACATTTTCCGCATCCAGCACAATATTGCCCTTGCGGGTGAAATTCCAGGCAACGGAACCGCTTTCGCCCAGATTTCCCCCATGTTTGGAAAGCAGATGCCGTATTTCGGCAACGGTACGCTGCCGGTTATCGGTCACAACCTCCAGCATCATGGCGATCCCATAAGGACCGTAGCCTTCGTAGAGGATCTCTTCATAACTAACGCCTTCCAGTTCACCCGTTCCCTTTTTGATAGCGCGTTGCAGCGTATCGTGGGGGATATTGGCCGATTTTGCCGCAATAATCGCCGTACGGAGCCGGGGATTGGCATCGGGATCGCCGCTGCCCTGGCGTGCCGAGATTGTAATCTCTTTCAGGATTTTTGTCCACACTTTAGCACGCTTGGAGTCCTGTGCTGCTTTCCGGTGCTTAATATTTGCCCATTTGCTGTGTCCGGACATATTACCTCTCTGTTCTTTACATTGAAAAATCTGCATATTATACAGATAAGCTCCGAAAAATGCAATGAGAACCGAAAGAAAATCAGAGAGACACCGCTTTTTTACCGAAAAATTAAAAAATTCGTCAATAAGATCTCAAAAATAAAAAAACCGCCCGGTAAGGGGCGGTTTTGTGTGAATAAAGCAGCAATCAGCGGCGCTGTTTGACCTTAACCGTGGTAGAATCCAAAGCCAGGATCTGGCCCTGCAACTTTTCAATTTCACGGGATATGGAGGTCAGCTGCTGGGTTGCGGTAATATTGTTCTGGGTAACCGTACGGCGCAGGCTGGTTACCTTGGAATCCACATCGTCAATACGGCTGCGCAGTGCGGCCTGGTTTGCAACGACGACGCTGGAGAGTGAGTCGATACGCATATTGATCAGGAACAGATCATTGGAATGCTGATTTTTGAATTGCTTCAGTTCATCCTGCAATGCGGAAAGTTTCTGGCTGTTCTGATTGATATGTTTGCGGTGTCCGATAAGCAGGACATCAAAATCATGCTGTTTATCCGTGTATTCCCGGTAGCGTTCTTCAATTGATTTTGAACGTTCGATCGTATTCACTAAACGTTTATCAAAGGTGGTCTGATAATAGTACATCGCTCCCAGAGCGGTAAAGAGCAGAACCCAGAGAAGAGACATAAAAAATTTTTTCATTATTTACTCCTAAATTAACGTGTATTTTTTATTATCAATATCAATGAAAAATGTAAAAAAAAGTTTGTGCAAATGCAATAAAATGGTAAAAAATATCAAGATTTATTTTTCCGTAATTCCAGGATTTCATCCCGCAGAGCGGCAGCTTTTTCAAATTCCAGGTTTTCGGCGGCGTTTTGCATTTCCAGGGTCAGGCGTTCGATAAGGTTCAGCGTCTCGAATTTACCGAGTTTTTCGATTCCGCTTCTCGGGATGCCGGACACTTTATAATCCGTTTTCATATCTGCAATTGAGGTAATTCCGCGAATTTCCGCTTCGCTTCGATAAATGGTTTTGGGTTCGATGCCGTGCTCACTATTATGCAGGATCTGCAATTCCCGGCGCCGTTTTGTCTCGCGGATCACAGCCTGCATGGCATCACTGGTCTTGTCCGCATAAAACAGTACGGTACCATCCACATTCCGGGATGCACGACCCGCGATCTGGAACAGCGAACGTTCCGAACGCAGGAATCCCTGCTTATCCGCACCCAATATGGCGACCAGAGATACTTCCGGCAGATCAAGACCTTCCCGCAGCAGATTGACGCCTACCAGAACATCAAAGGCTCCCGTACGCAGTTCACGAAGGATCACCACGCGTTCCAGGGCATCGATTTCGGAATGCAGATAACGCACGCGGATGTTCAGGTTTTTCAAATAAGCGGCAAGATCCTCGGATTCCCGTTTGGTCAGCGTTGTGACAAGCACGCGCTCCTTTTTATCGACGCGCTGACGGATCTCGTGGATCAGATCGTCGATTTGATCACGGGTTGGGCGCAGCTCAATGCGGGGATCCAGAAGACCGGTCGGCCGGATGATCTGTTCGACCACGACACCGTTTGAACGGGTGATCTCGTATTCTGCCGGAGTGGCGGAGACAAAGACCGCCTGTTTAAGCATATTCTCGAATTCGTGGAATTTCAGGGGTCGGTTGTCAAAGGCGCTGGGCAGACGAAATCCGTATTCCACAAGTACTTCTTTACGGGAACGGTCACCATTGTACATGGCACGGACCTGTGGAATAGTGGCATGGGATTCGTCAATGATGGTCAGGAAATCTTCCGGAAAGAAATCCATCAGCGTAAAGGGGCGCTCGCCGGGTTTGCGCAGCGTCAGATGCCGGCTGTAATTCTCGATCCCGGAACAATAACCCAGTTCCTGGATCATTTCAATATCGTAGTTGGTCCGCTGTTCCAGACGCTGCGCTTCCAGGAGTTTCCCGTTTTGCCGCAGTTCGTTCAGGCGCTCCTGTAATTCGATCCGAATGTTATTAATGGCGATCTTGACCTTTTCACTGTCCGTTACAAAGTGTCGTGCGGGATAGATGATGGCAAATTCCAGTTCCCGCAGGGCTTTTCCGGTCAATGGCTCGGTCAGGGTGATACGGTCAATTTCGTCGTCCCAAAATTCCAGACGGACGGCAATGTCTTCATAGGCCGGATAGATCTCGATACTGTCGCCCCGGACCCGGAAGGTCGAGCGGGAAAAACTGATATCGTTCCGGTTATAATGGATATAGACAAGACGCGCAAAGAGTTCTTTGCGGTTGATACTTTCACCCTTGCGCAGAACGATGATCTGCTTTTCGTAATCTTCCGGCGAACCCAGTCCGTAAATGCAGGAAACCGAAGCTATCACAATGACATCCCTGCGGCCGAGCAGGGAAGAGGTCGCCTTTAAACGCAGCTTTTCGATTTCATCGTTGATATCGGAATCTTTTTCAATATAGGTGTCCGTGGTGGCAATGTAGGCTTCCGGCTGATAATAATCGTAATAAGAAATGAAGTATTCTACGGCATTGTCCGGGAAAAAGGATTTGAATTCCCCGTAAAGCTGGGCCGCCAGGGTTTTGTTGTGCGAAATGATCAGTGTGGGCTTTTGTACCGCTTCGATGACCTTTGCCATGGTATAGGTCTTCCCGCTGCCGGTAATACCCAGCAGGGTCTGGAAGCGTTCGCTGCGCCGAATGCCCTCTACCAGCGAGGCGATAGCCTGCGGCTGGTCTCCGGCGGGTTGATACGAGGAACGAACCTTCAAAGCACGGTCAAATTCGCGGACTGCCATGATCAATGAACCTCCGTTTTCCCTTTTGCACAGCCTTTTTTTGCCAGACGGTCGGCATATTCGTTCCAGGGATCGCCGCTGTGCGCAGCAATTTTGTGAAAATGAAGATCCAGGGACTGCCGGATCATATATGCCTGGTACTTTTGGGTCAAGACGGTTTTAGCTTTCCATTTTCCGCGCGCCCACATTTCGATACCCTGATAATCATAATAAATATGAAGCTCCCGGATCTTATGCTTCTTGCACCAGACTACGGCTTCCAATACGGCTTTCAACTCACCGGCGATCTGACGGTGCGCCTTGTAGCGGCTGTCCATCTTACCGCAAATTTCATGAAGGATCTGCTTATTGCGCAGCAGTACGGCACCGTAGCCGATACACTCATGGAGAAAAGAGCCGTCCACATAGGCCAAAACGGCCTCCGGATCCGTTTCCGGTACGGAACTGTTCCGGAATTCCCGCCACTTTTCCTCCAGGATCTCCCGGTATGCGGGGACACTGATAGACTGGCAACTCAGGGTATAGGCTTTTTTCCGGGGACTATAATAGATCGTAATTTTTCCAATATACAGACCGGCTGCGGATATATCCAGCTTTGCAAGATAATCCCGAGTTGCATCAATATCGACAAGTGCCTGAAATTCAAATTGATTCAGATATTCTCCGAAAGCATGCGCCTGGGGAAGGGTCTTATCCTGGTGTAAATAGTTCATCTGGTAAATATAGCGCTGACAGAGCCGGAACAGAAAGGAATTTTTACATATAAAAAAGCAATTGCCCCTGTCGGGAGTGAAATTGCCATTATGACAATTATCTTGAATATATTACGCCAAAATGGCAACCGAAATGCTTTGGCACTGAATTTGAAGGAATAAAAGCAGGGCAAGGTATGAAAGGAGCCGACGATGGATTTCAACAAATACACGCTTAAAAGCCGCGAAGCGATTCAGCAGTCGCAGTTTTTAGCTGAAGAATACGGTCAGCAGGAGATCCTCCCTCAGCATTTGGCCTATGCATTGTTAACGCAGGAAGAAGGATTGATCCCGCGTATGATCAAATTGAGCAATACGCCTCCGGAAGAACTGATACAGCGTACGGAAGCGGCGATCCGAAAACTGCCGAAAGTCGGTTCGGTATCGCAGGCCTATCCGGGGCACGAACTCCTGCGCATATTTCGTGAATCCGAAAGGGAAGCGGGACTGATCAAGGACGAATATGTCAGCGTGGAACATCTGTTTCTGGCTCTAATACAGAGCGGGGCGCTGCGGGATGTGTTGCGGGGGAGCGACCTGGACCGTGACCGCTTTCTGGCTCTGATGCAAAAGGTACGCGGGGGACAGGCAGTGAAAGACGAACATCCGGAATCCAAATACGAGGCCTTAAAACGCTTTGGAGTAGATCTTACGGAACGGGCAACTCAAGGCAAACTGGATCCGGTTATCGGGCGGGACGATGAGATCCGGCGCAGTATTCAGGTCTTATCACGCCGTACGAAAAACAATCCTGTGCTGATCGGGGAGCCCGGCGTCGGAAAGACCGCGATCGTAGAGGGGCTTGCGCAACGCATCGTTAATGCGGATGTGCCGGAATCTCTAAAGAACAAAAAAATTATTATGTTGGATATATCCTCAATCCTGGCCGGTGCAAAATACCGCGGGGAATTTGAGGATCGTTTTAAGGCGGTACTGAAAGAGGTTGAGGAATCGAACGGTCGCATTATTCTTTTCATTGACGAGCTGCATCTGATCGTGGGAGCCGGAAACGCCGAGGGCGCCGTGGATGCGGGCAATATGCTTAAACCCGCACTGGCCCGGGGTATACTGCATTGTGTCGGAGCTACCACACTGAACGAATACCAGAAATACATTGAAAAGGATTCCGCACTTGAACGCCGTTTCCAGAAGATCTATGTCAGTGAACCTTCGGTCGAGGATACGGTATCCATATTACGCGGTATCAAAGAAAAATATGATATTCATCACGGTGTACGGATCAGTGATGCAGCACTGGTCGCTGCTGCGCGCCTTTCCGACCGCTATATCGCGGATCGTTTCTTGCCGGACAAGGCTATTGATCTGGTCGATGAGGCGGCATCACGTTTACGGGTGGAGATTGACAGCATGCCGGAGGAGGTGGACGAACTGGAACGCCGGCGTATCCAGCTGGAGATCGAAAAACAGGCATTGAAAAAGGAAAAAGATACGGGTTCTGCGCAGCGCCTTAAAGAGCTCGAAAAAGAACTGCAGCATATCAATTCTGATCTGGGGGACCTGAAAAACCAGTGGATGGCGGAAAAATCCCTGATCCAGGATATCCGGAACATCAAGAGTGCCATTGAAAGTTTGAAAACGGAAGAAATGGACGCCGAACGCAGCGGTGATTACGAAAAAGTGGCACAGATCCGCTACGGCACCCTGATTAAAATGCAGGAAAAACTCGAAAGTGAAAAGCGAAAGCTGGAAAAAATGCACGCAGGACAACCGCTGCTGAAAGAAGAGGTTGATGAGGAAGATATCGCTGAAGTGGTCAGCCGCTGGACCGGCATTCCGGTCAGCCGCATGTTGGAATCGGAAAACGATCGCCTGCTTAATCTGGAAGCGCATCTGCATGAACGGGTGATCGGACAGGATGCGGCCTTGAAAGCCGTTTCCGATGCTATACGCCGCAGCCGAAGCGGACTGGGAGACGAGAAGCGTCCCATCGGATCTTTTTTATTCCTCGGTCCCAGCGGGGTCGGGAAAACGGAATTGTCCCGCGCACTGGCGCATTTTCTCTTTGACGATGAGCACGCCATGGTGCGTTTGGATATGTCCGAGTTTATGGAGCGGCATTCGGTATCACGCATGATCGGTGCTCCGCCGGGATATGTAGGTTACGAAGAAGGCGGCAAACTCACGGAAAGTATCCGCCGCAGGCCCTATTCGGTCATTCTTTTGGACGAGATCGAAAAAGCGCATCCGGATGTGTTCAACATCCTGCTGCAGATCCTCGATGACGGCCGCCTGACGGACGGAAAGGGGCGTACCGTGGATTTCCGCAATACACTGATCATCATGACCTCAAATCTCGGATCCGAATTGGGCAGGGAAGTGTTTGAAAAAGGGACTTCCTTCGATACGCTGGATCCGCGCCTGCAGGAACGCCTGCGTCTGCATTTCCGTCCGGAATTCATCAACCGTATCGATGAGATCATTGCGTTCCATGGACTGGATCCCGAACAGCTAAAATCCATTGTGGATATCCAATTCCGCCGTCTGCAGGAGCGTCTTGCCCTGAAGGATATTCATATTGAAGCGGATGCGGATACACGCCGTTACCTGGCGGATAAAGGTTATGATCCCGATTTCGGAGCGCGACCGCTGAAACGCCTGATCCAGCATGAGGTGGAAAACCGTCTTGCGGAAGCCTTGCTTGCCGGCAGACTTTTACCGGGGAAGAATTACCTGATCGGCGTAGACGACAATGGTATCAATGTCACGGAAAAAATAATAAACGGATAAGATTAACGCAGTTCACCCGGAAACGGTAAAGTTTATTTCGGAATATTTATTTGATTAAAAAAATATTATCCGATACTTCCTAAAGACAAATCGCCGATGATCTTGATCATATTTCCGTCGCGTTTTACATCCAAGCGGCGTCCGGGAAAGACTTTGGGAAGACGTTTACGCAATTCCGCAATAGCCGCTTCTTCGATCTCTTCGATGATATTCGACGGAACCTTTTCCAGTGTCTTCAGATCTATATCCACAATATATCCACGTCCTTTTTTACTACCCAATCCCAGTGTGAATTCACCGCGGATATCAAAAAGTCCGTCATGCGAACGGTTGGAAGTGCTGCCGTGACTGCGCCGTGCGGGATGCAGATCATAGCGTTCACCGTAGCGCTCTTCGAGGATATGATCAATCTCGTCGAGCGTTTTCTTCAGAAGTGCTTCAAATTTGATCAAACTGTGATGCTGCATTATTCATCCAGAGCGTGTACAAGCAATCCGCTGCGCAGTTTGGGTTCGAACCATGTTGTTTTGGGCGGCATCAGCGCGTTGGAATCGGCAATATGCATTAACTGACGCATACTGATGGGATACAGTCCGAACGCCAGTGCCATTTCTCCGCTGTCCACACGGCGCTGCAATTCCTGAAGTCCGTGTTTACCGCCGACAAAATCGATGCGCTTATCTTTACGCAGGTTTTCAATTCCCAGCACAGGTTTCAGTATGCGGCTTGTGAGCAGAGCAGAATCGATATTTTCCGCGGGATCGGGATCTTCGGAAATATTGTGGAATGTTAGCAGATACCATTGATGGCCCACATACATGGCCATATCATGCTCACGGCGCGGTTTTGAGGACCAGGCACAGCATTTTTTCTCGATCTTGCACACTTCCTCGATGCGGCGCAGGAAGCTTGCCGTATCCAGACCGTTCAAATCGCGAATCACGCGGTTGTAATCCATCAGATATAGTTGGTTTTCGGGAAAAAAGACCGCCATGAACCAGTTGTATTCTTCTTTTCCGCTATGAGCGGAATTATTTTCCCGGCGGAATTTTCCCACCATTGCCGAGGCTTTCGAGCGGTGATGGCCGTCCGCAACATAGACAAAGGGAATGCGTGCAAAGGCTTCGACCAGGCTGTCGCAGACCTTTTTATCGGAGATATGCCAGAGCGTATGGCGTATACCGTCATCCGCAGTGAAATCGTACTCCGGATCGGGGATCAGCGCCTGTGCAATCAACGCATCGATCAGGCGGTCCTGAGGATAAGTATAAAATACCGGTCCGGTATTGGCATTGACGGTATCGATATGTGTAATGCGGTCCTGTTCCTTATCTTCCCGTGTAAGTTCGTGGATCTTGACCCTGCCTTCCAGATAATCGTCGATATGCTGGCAGGCGATCAGGCCGGTCTGGGAACGGCCTTCCATGACCTGCCGGTATACATACATGGAAGGTTTTTTATCCTGCTGCATGTAATTTTCCCGAAAGTGCACAAAATTCTCACGGGCTTTCCGGTAGACGCGGGGATCGTAAAGATCCACATCAGGCGGAAGGTCCACTTCCGATTTGACAACATGCAGAAAACTGTAGGGATTATCGCGGACCAGCAGGCGGGCTTCATCCGAATCCACCACATCGTAGGGGGGTGATGCGATGCGCGACGCGAGTTCCTTATCCGGGCGAATTCCGTTGAAGGCTTTAATTCTGACCATAGTACCTCCGCTAAATTATTTATCTGTAAATTACATTAATTCCCCGATTAAAACAATAACTTGACTCATGTTATCTTATCAAAATCAGGTGACACCCATCACATAATAGCTTTAATCAAATATTGTAAACAATTGAATATCATTGAAATATGGAATAGCAATTAATTAACGCCTTGACACAAGTATCCCATCAATTAATTTCGTTTTTATACCTTGTCTGCAAATAAATTGTCGATTTCTGCAATGCGAACTTGAGTCAAGCGAATTTATTTCAGCGTCGCTACGATCTTCTCGGCAATCTCCACACCCACGCGGTCCTGGGCTTCAACGGTTGAAGCACCGATATGCGGGGTGACAGAGACATTGGGATGACTGATCAAAGCCATATTGTCGGTGGGTTCATTGACAAAAACATCGAGTCCGGCGCCGGCAACTTTTCCGCTGTTCAGTGCATCCAGCAGCGCGGCTTCGTCCACAACTCCACCCCGGGCGCAGTTGATAATGTATACGCCGTCCTTCATCTTCGCGATCTCGTTTTTTCCGATAAGCGCTTCTTTCATTTTGGGTACATGCAGGGAAATAAAGTCCGATTCGCGGAGAACTTCATCAAAATCAAGTATCTGTGCCTTTTCTCCCAGGTCCTTAACGACCGGATCGCAGCCGACGACTTTCATTCCGAGTCCCAGCGCTTTCTCGGCAGTCAGACGTCCGATTTTACCGCAGCCGATCAATCCCAGCGTTTTGCCGGCAAGTTCAATACCCTTGTATTTTTTCTTTTCCCATTTCCCCTCGCGCATGGTAAGATTGGCCTGATGTATGAAGCGTGCCAGAACGAACATATGCGCAATTGCCAGTTCCGCGACCGATGCGGAATTCGCCGCGGGAGTGTTCAGCACCGGGATGCCCTTTGATCTTGCATATTCGTGGTCAATATTATCAATTCCGGCTCCGCCACGGGCAATGACCTTTAATTTTTTTCCGGCATCAATGACTTCTTTCGGAATCTTTGTGGCGGAACGTACCAGAACGCAGTCGTAATCCGCTATGGCCTTGACCAGATCTTCCGGTTCATAAAAATGAATATCGAATTCGATCCCCGCCTCTTTCAGGATTGCCTGCCCCTGTGCGCTTAATCCGTCCGTGATCAGTACTTTCATCCTGCTCTCCTTTGATTATTCGTTGTTGATTGCTATTTATCCTATCATTTTCCAGAGAATACGATAATATATAAAATATTTTTTGAATATGCGTCTTATTCTTGCCCGGATGTGTTCCGTATAACAAATATTTTTATATTTTAAGCGGAAAAGTAAAGCTTAAAAGGCCGAATGAATGAAATAATATGCTTTCAGGGTAATATTTTTAAAGGGATTCGATCTTTTCCTGCAATTCCAGCCAACGGTCCTCAAGCTGTTTCAGTTCCCGGCTGATCTTTTCGTGTTCCTGGCCGCGCTCATGCATTTCCCGAATGGAAAGCCCCCTGAATTCCGGTGAAATAAAGAGAGCATCCAGTTCCTGCCGGCGTTTATCCAGTCCGCGGATCTTTTTATCCAGCTTATCGCTTTCTTCGCGTATGTCTTTTAAAGCCCGGTAACGGGCCTGCCGTTCTTCGGCTTCCCGGCGTTTCTGCGTCTTACGTTCGTTCAAATTCTCCGCGGATCTTTGCGGACTGTCGTCCTGAACTTCAGCAAGGATCCTTTCTTCGAATTCGGAATAATTGCCGAGGAATTCCCTTGCCGCTCCATTCCGGAAATAAATAACCTTGCCAACCAGCATATCCAGGAAAAAGCGGTCGTGGCTGACGATCAGCACGGATCCTTCGAATTCATCCAGCGCTTCGGCCAGGATCTCCTTGCTCTGCATATCCAGATGGTTGGTCGGTTCGTCAAGAATGAGAAAATTTGCTTTTGACAGCAGAAGTTTCATAAGAACCAAACGGCTTTTTTCTCCGCCGCTGAGCACCGAAACCGCTTTGTCAACGTCTTCGCCGGAAAAAAGAAAGCGTCCCAGCAAAGCACGGATCTCGTTTCTGGGCAATTCCGGTGAAGCGGACCATATTTCTTCCAGAACGGTCTTGCTCAGGTCAAGCTGTTCCAGATGCTGTTGGGCAAAATAGGCAATCTTCAAATTATATCCGGTCTTCAGGGTGCCGCCCGAAGGTTTCAATTCCCCGGTGATCAGTTTCATCAACGTGGATTTACCCACACCGTTCGGTCCCACTAGTGCTGCTTTTTCCCCTCGGCGGATCTCAAAATCCGTATTGCTGAAAACCGGAGTGCCCGGGTAAGAAAAAGCCAGTCCCTTGGCCGCTGCGACCGGGTCTCCGCTGCGTTCGGCGGGAGCAAAACGGAAACGGATATGGCGTTTCAGGACTTCTGGCTCATGAAGGGTAATTTTTGACAATTGCCGGATACGGCTTTGCACCTGCCGGGCTTTGCTGGCCTTATAGCGGAAACGTTCGATAAATTGCTGCACGTGTAAGATCTTGCGTTCCTGATTGCGCATCATGGCAAATTCATGTTCCAGCCTTTCCTCTTTACGGACTTCATAATCCGTATAATTTCCCGGATACAGCGTCAGCCTGCCGTTCTCGACCTCAATAATTCCCCGGACCAGTTTATCCAGGAAGTAACGGTCGTGAGAAACCATGATCAGCATTCCCCGGAAGCGGCTTAATAGATTTTCAAGCCATACGAGGGTCTCCAGGTCCAGATGATTGGTTGGTTCATCCAGCAAAAGGCAATCGGGTTCATCCAGCAAAAGCTTGGCCAGCGCAATACGCATTTGCCAGCCGCCGGAGAACTCCGCTACGGGCCGTCCAAGATCTTTTTCCCGGAATCCCAGTCCGCTAAGGACCTCTTTCGTCTTTGCTTCGGCCTGATAACCGTTCAAACGGTGAAAACGCTCCTGCAGATGATCATATTCATGCAGAAGCTCTGCATCTGCTTTCAGGCTGAGCTGATGTTCAATACTGCGCATGCGCTCTTCAATATTGAAAATATGCTCAAAAACGCTCAGTGCCTCTTTCAGCAGGGGTTTTGGCGAACGGTTATAGGCGATCTCCTGGGGAAGATAGGCAACATTCCAGCTCCGAGGAATAACCACGCTACCTTCACTGGGTTCCTGCATGCCGGCGATCATTTTGAGCAGGGTGGATTTTCCCGAGCCGTTCTGGCCGACCAGTCCCAGATGTTTTGAGGGGGCGATGCTCAGCGAGATATGATCAAAGAGGATCTGCGGTCCGAAATTTAGCGAAATATCTGCAAGTTGAATCATTGCGGCAATACAGGATCAGGTTCCCGCTATTTCGAGGGCGATCTCCAGTACCTCACTCATATCGTTGACAAAATGGAATTTAAGATCATTCCGAATCTCTTCGGGAATATCGTCGAGATCTTTTTGATTGCGGTCGGGAAGGACGATGGTATGCAATCCCGCGCGGTGTGCGGCGATGACCTTTTCCTTGATCCCGCCCACCGGCAGTACCGAGCCGCGCAGGGTGATCTCTCCCGTCATGGCAAGATCATCCTTGACCTTTCGGTCGCTAAGCACGCTGACGACCGCAGAAAGTAGTGTAACACCTGCAGAAGGGCCGTCTTTGGGGACCGCACCGGCAGGAATATGGATATGAATATCGAATTCCTTATCAAAGCGTTCCTTAATATGCAGTTCTTTTGCATTGGCGCGGATATAGCTCAATACAGCCTGGGCAGATTCCTTCATTACGTCACCCAGCTGACCGGTAAGCTGCAATTTGCCTTCACCCGGCATTTTGGTTGCTTCAATAAACAGGATATCGCCGCCCACTTGGGTCCAAGCCAGACCGATGGCAATGCCGGGGCGTTTCATGCGTTCCGAGCGGTCGCTGAAATATTTCTGTTTGCCAAGGTAGGTCTCGGCATTCTTTTCGGTAAGATTGCGTTTACGGAAACGCTTGTTCTCGACCTTTTCCTTTGCGACTTTGCGGCATATATTGGCAATTTCGCGCTCCAGCTGGCGTACGCCGGCTTCGCGGGTATAATTCTGGATAACCATATTGACACCATCATCGGTCACTGCGATATCCTTTTCACTAAGGCCATGTTCTGCGATCTGCTTGGGAATAAGGAATTTCCGGGCAATGTGCATTTTTTCCGGCATGGTGTAACCTGAGAATTCAATAAGTTCCATACGGTCCCGCAGAGGTTGGGGAATGGTTTCGGGCCAGTTTGCAGTAGCGATGAACATTACTTTACTCAGATCAAAGGAAGTTTCGAGATAATGATCGGAAAAGCTGTAATTCTGTTCCGGATCCAGAACCTCCAACAGGGCAGAGGAAGGGTCACCCTTGTAATCGGCACCCAGTTTATCGATCTCATCCAGAATAAAGATCGGATTATTGGATCCGGCCTTTTTGATGCCCTGGATTATACGACCCGGCATGGCACCGATGTAAGTACGCCGGTGACCGCGGATTTCGGCTTCGTCCCGGACGCCGCCCAGGGACATGCGGTGAACGCGGCGGCCCATCGCACGTGCAATGGATTTTGCCACGGAGGTCTTTCCGGTTCCCGGAGGACCCACAAAACAAAGAATGGGACCCTTTACGCCGGATCCCGGGTCTTTTTCCAGCTTCAGCTTGCGTACAGCCAGATATTCCAGAATACGTTTTTTGACATTGTCAAGGCCGTAATGGTCTTCATCCAGAATACGGGCGGCACTTTCAAGGATGATCTCGTCATCGGTAGAATAGGACCAGGGAAGTTCGGCCAGAAGTTCGATATAGTTCAGGCTGACGTTGTATTCCGGTGACTGCTTGGATGTACGGGACAGGCGTTCCAGTTCGCGGTCCGCGGCTTCCCGGGCTTCATCGGGCAGACCGGCTTCGTCGATCTTCTTTTTCAGGTCCGCGATCCGTTCGTCCTCTTCTTCGCCCAGTTCTTTCCGGATCGCTTTCATTTGCTCGCGCAGATAATATTCACGCTGGTTCTTGTTGATGGAATCCTTGACATCGCTCATGATCTTTTCACCGATCTTGGCTTTTTGGATCTCGCGGTGCAGAATGACCGATATTTCATTCAGGCGCTTGTTGATGTCAAACTGCTCCAGAATATATTGTTTTTCTTCCAGAGGGATATTCAGCATGGAAATGACCACATCAGCAAGATTGCCGTTGTCCTGGGTGTTCATCATGATCCGGATATTATCCCGGGAGAGGTAATCCGAGAGTTCCACCAGTTCCGTAAAGTATTCCTTGAGCTTTTCCCGTATAGCAAGGGATTCGATATTGTCTTCATAGACCTCCCTGATACGCTCCACAACGGCATGATAATAGGGTTCCTTGCGGGTAATATTGTGGATCTTAACCCGGGCGAGACCCTGGACCATGACCGAGCGGCTGGTATCCGGCATTTGAATGATCTTGACGACCCGGGTCAGGGTACCGTATTTATAGAGATCATCTTCGCCCGGATTTTCGACGCTGATGTCTTTTTGCGTAACGACAATAAAAAGCTTGTCCTCTTTCAGAATATCGTTCATCAGGCGCAGGGAATGAATACGTCCGATGTATAAAGGGATCATTTGCTTGGGAAAAAGAACCGTATTGCGCAGGGGCATCAGCGGCATTTCCCGGGGTTCATTGAATTCATTCAGAACTTTTTCGTCCATTTCGATAGTTTCAAATTTATTCATAATTCCTCTCTGTTTACCTCAGGTTTCGGGTGATTTCCGGGATCGGTGATAAAAGCCGGTTTTTTGGCGGATGTGCGGCCTTCCTGTTTGATACGGAAGGTCTTGATGGTTGCAGATCCCTGCTTCGGCATGATATAGAACAGTAAAAAGACGCGAACCACCCGCAGGCTGACACGTTCATCGGCTTTCCGGTTCATCAGATCATAGGTCTGCGATGGCCAGAGTCCGCTGCGCAACTGACGGTCTTTCAGCCATTCCAGCATTTCACGGATCCGCGGATTGGAAGCGCTGTAGTTAAGACGTGCCAGCATTTCCAGGACTGCCAGAATGCCCCCGGCAAAAGATTCCTTTAAAAAGTACGAATATGCCAGGACTTCCCAGGCTTCCTTTCCCTCGATCACGCCACCCTGATTATTATCGTACAGATGCGACAAAATAAACTCGACCCCTTTCCGGATCTTGGTATTGCGAATGTATTTCACATTATAGCTAAACGCATGTAATATACTGCAAGTCAGCCAGATATCCGACATCCCCTTACCGGTTGTTCCCCAGCCTTTATCGGGATTCTGCAGGGAAAGCAGCCAAATCAGGGCTTTTTCCATATAGGGATTATTGACAATACCGTAGCTCAGAATAGTCTCGATAATGAATACATTCGCGGGCAGCGAAACCGGAAAGGAACCGTCATCCCGCTGATGGCGCACCAGCAGGGAAAGGGCTTTACGGATCGCCGTCATGTTTCGGCTGCAATGATAAAAACGCAGCTCACGCACAATGGAAGCCAGTTTGACCAATTTTTCTTCTTCGCGCTCTTTTTCAAATTTATCAATATGATATATGATGCGTTCCAGAGTGAGCAACAAGGTAACCCGCCGTGCGGCCTGTTTGACATCCTGTTCGCTCTGGATGAAGCGCGGATCGTCATGCTCCAGTCTGTAGAAGTTTTTTAAGATATCATAGCGAACCGGGGGATGATAGCCATGTTCCAGGACCGGCAGGGGATTTACCCGGAGTTCTTTTTCAAACCAGGTTGTAATTCTTTCGTTGCCTTTTCGCATTATGCCTTCCGTTTTCGCAGTATCTCGCCTTCGCCCATGACCAGTTTTGGAAAGGCCGCAAGATGCAGCGGGTCACGGTCCCAGACCAGTAAACTTGCCCATTTTCCGGGTTCAAGCGTGCCCAGATGTTCGTCAATGCCGAGTATACGGGCATTGTTCCGCGTGATCAGGCCCAGTGCCTGCGTTTCTGTCATTCCGTAGATCAGAAAGTATTTTAGTGTATCCCGGAGGCTGGTCGTCAGGATCACCGGGTGATCCGACATCAGTCCGAAGTCAGAGCAAGCTTCCATCAGGAGTTTGACATTTTGATAATAACCGTGCTTCAGTTCGACCTTATAACCCAGTGAGGCAAGAGGACCGTAAACAATAGGAATACTGTGTTTTACCAGTTCTTTAAAGATCTCTTTATGCCAGACATCGCCCAGATGTTCCGCCGTGACGCGGAGTCCGTATTTTTCTTTTAAATAGATGAGATACAGAACATCATCTTCCTTATGGACATGGACTTTTGCGATCTTATTACCGCTCAGCAGGTCCAGGTAATCCATTTCTTCCGTACTGAAGTTCAAACGGTAATCCGTTTCGGCATCTTTTTGCAGTTCGCTGTGCTCAGTGGCGGAGATCTTTGCTTCCTTCAGTTGTTTGTCCGCTTCACGTAAGGCTTTATTTCGCCGGAATTCCGCTTTTTCTTTTTTCAGCAGGATCTCGTCAAATTTCCGTTCCAGAACACCGTAGACGCCCATACGGGTATTGGGACGCTCGCCCTTCCAGTCTGTGGTTGAGCGGGGATTGTAACCCAATGCCATTTTATAACCGTAATCTTTTATCACCGCATCCTTGCGATTGGGAGAGAAATTCCGGATGATTCTAGCTTTGCCGCCGATCAGGTTGCCGCTTCCCGGAACGACGCAGGAATAGAGCTGACCGAAATCAACGGCTTCGCTAAAAGCGCGGTCATCAAAGTAAATGCTGTTTAACGGATCGTTGGAGATCAGCAATTGTGAGATCACATCATTGGTCTCACCCTCTTCCGAAGGTTCGCCTTCCCGGTGCATGCCGATATGGCTGTGTCCGTCAATAAAGGCCGGAGTCACGATCCCGCTGTAATCCGTTTTCCCTTTTTGATCGCGGATGTCGACAATGAGGTTCTTTTCTATGATCAGCGTCTTGTTTTCCAGAAGCTGATTGCCGTCGTAGAGAACATCTGCATGAATACTGATGGTTTTTGCCATTATCATTCCTTTTTACTTTTTAATGATCTTTAACATACTATTAATAGTATCCGCGGGATTGGCAGTGCCAAAGACCGCGGATCCCGCTACAAAGATATTGACTCCCATTTCCCACAGGCGTTCAAGATTCTGCAGGCCCAGACCTCCATCGACCTCGATCAGAAGATTCTGCAGTCCCGATTCCTTCCGCATTTGCGCAAGACGGCGTATCTTGCTGTCGACCTGGGGAATGTATTCCTGGCCTCCGAAACCCGGATTGACGGACATAAGCAGGACGTAATCGCAGTCCGGTAGCAGATCGCGAATAAGGTCCACGCTTGTACCCGGATTGAGAACAATACCGGCTTTAGCGCCTTTTTTACGAATATAATTCAGGGCACGCTGATGGTGAACGGCGGCTTCGTACTGAAAGGACAGCCAGTCCGCTCCCGCCTGCAGATACTGATCCAGGACAGCTTCGGGATTGCTGATCATCAGATGCACGTCCAGGGGCAGGGAAGCGGCCGATTTCAACTGGCGGATCAGGGGAGGACCGAATGTCAAATTGGGCACAAAATGCCCGTCCATCACATCACAGTGCACAATATCGGCGCCGGCCTGTTCCAGCATACGAAGCTCTTCGCCGAGCCGTAAAAAATCTGCGGATAAGATCGATGGGGCCAGAAGGTTTTTCATGATATTTCCTTTTGTTTTTCATACGCCTTCGGAACGGGAGCATGTAATTCTTCAAAGGCTTCTTTGGCATGATAGGAAGAACGTACCAGAGGACCGGAGACCACATAGCGAAAACCGGCCTGCAGTCCCGCATTCCGGTAGCGTTCAAAGCGTTCCGGACGAAGGTACTCATGAACCGGCAGATGCAGGCGGCCGGGCTGCAGATACTGACCGATGCTAAAGATCGAAACGCCATGTTCAACGCAATCTTTCATTAGCGTTTCCACCTCTTCGGGTTCTTCCCCCAGTCCCAGCATGATCCCGGATTTTGTCAGAAACCTGCGTTCTGCCGCATGCTGCAGCAGGGAAAGGGAGCGCCGGTAATCCGCCTGGGGACGGGCGAGGGGATAGAGCCGCGGAACGGTCTCCAGATTGTGCCCCAGCACATCCGGTCCGCTGTCCAGAATAGTGTCCAGATCGTGGGTATTGCCCTTCAGATCGGAGATCAGGATCTCAATGATGCAGCCGGGATTGCGCTTGCGGACTTCCCGGATACAGGCCGCCCAGTGCGCCGCACCGCCATCGGGAAGATCATCCCGGGTAACACAGGTGATCACCGCGTAATCCAGTTCCAGCAGCGCGATGGCCTCCGCAAGCGCGCCGGGTTCTTCCGGGTCCGGCGGAAGCGTTTTTCCGCTGCGCACCGCACAAAAACGGCAGTTACGGGTGCAGACATAACCGAGTATCATGAAGGTGGCGGTTTTGCGGGACCAGCATTCTTCTTTATTGGGACAGCGGGCTTCATCGCAAACCGTATGCAAACGGTGGCGTTGCAGGACCGATTTTACGGTTTGGCACTGCATGCCGCCGGGCAGACTGATCTTTAACCATTCAGGTTTGCGTAATTCCATCATACTTTTCAATTCCAACTCTTATACATCATTAAAATTACATTTTAATTGTTAAGATTCAAAAGGATTTTATTCCTGCCGCTTTACTCCGTATCACAGACAACCGTTCGAAAATAAAAAAGAGATGAAGGATTTAAAGGATATTATTTACACCGGCAAATATTATCGGACAAATTGATTCATCAAAAATGACGGATCCCCGGAATGTCGCAATTTAACATAGAAGTATTCAGCCTTTACGGTGGGGCAGATCCAGCATTTCGTCAATGCGGACGAAGGAATAGCCCTTGCTTTTCAGTTCACGGATCAGCCGGGGGAGTTCATGATAGAATTTTTCACTGCGTGCCGCTTCGGTTCCCGGATGGATTAGCAGAATAGAGCCATTCAGGGTATTACAATTCTCGTAGAATATCACAGACTGATAAATGGCTGCATTATCGTGGTATCGGCTTCCCATGTCCGGTGTTGTGTAATCCGCCTGGGTCAGGGTTCCGGGTGTAAAATTGACCAGCTTCAGTCCTTCGTGATAGGTCCAGAGCGCGATATTCTTGTCGTACCATTCATAGGGCGGCAGGAAATAATATGCGTCATCTTTTTCAATTCCCCATTCGGCCATAGCACGGTAATTTGCTTGAAGATCCGCCTTAAAGGTTGCTTCGTCCAGCTTCAGCGTGCGTTCGTTGTTCCATTCGTTATACAGGAGATGTTTGTCCGAATGCGCACCCAGATAATGGCCTTCGTTTTTCAGGCGTCGTATCAGCGTTTTGAATTCCGGATTGCGGTAAAAGTCGCCGGTAAAAAAGAAAGAAGCCCGGATATCCTGTGCTTTTAGGTTGTCGGCAATGAACATTCCGCCTTCGGCGCGGTCGTGGGCGGAGAAGAGGAGCGCGATACGTTTTCTCTGCGGATTGCCGCGCACGACGGCACCGTAGGCATCAGTAACGGGGAAAGTGTTGTTCTTCGGACTTTCCAGCGATGCCAGATATAGGATCAGGCAGGCGCTTCCGTCCATTGTGGGTTCGTTGGTGGAGTAATCGCCGGCATCGTCGTGGTAAACGACCAGATCGGACTGAAAACGCGCGTATTCGTCTTCTTCCAGCAGGCGAAGGCCCCGGAGACTTTTAAAAATGGAACCGTAGACAGGTCCGTCAACCAGACCGCCGTCGATCTTCATGCCATAAAGATGGGTCAGCGAACTGTGGGGATCCACCGGGGTATCGCCGTAGGCCGGCAGACCCACGATCATACTGCTTCCCCAGGGATTGCAGCCGAACAGCCAGTCGCGCAGTCCCGCCTCCATTTCCTCAAAGCGCAGGTCTCCGCTCAATTTCCGGTAAAGCAGTGACTGCGAAAGCGCTGCGGTCAAAAAATTATTGGAGCACCAGATAAAAGGGATACCGATCAGGAAAGGATTATCGGCGCCCCGCAGGCGGATGCGCTCCAGTCCTTCCCGGTACAGCTCGATCAGTTTGTCGCGTTCTTCAAAACCTTCGGCGGATGCGGCTTCGTAATGGCCGGCATTAAAGAAAGGATACCACTGATAATGCCGGGCGGTGTCGGCGCCCATCCAGGGAGAGATCGGTTCCATTTCGGCGAATTTCATAACTTCGCTTTTAAAATACTTTTTTCCGTTCAGTCGGTACAATTCCGCAGCTGCCAGCATCATATCGTCAGCCCAGTTGTCCTCTTCATAGAAATAAGGTGCAACACAGGGAGCTGTCTGGCAAGCGCCGGGATACTGCTTTCCGTATGCGTAGGCAAGCTGCGCGCGCAGTTCCAGCGCTTCGGCGTAGCGTGGATAGAATTCAGGCAGGACCTGGGCGCCGATGGCAAAGGCGGAAGAAAATTTTCCGGCTGTCGAAGCCACGCCGGTAGTCCGGTTTTTATTGTTCATCAGACCCTGGATATCTCCGGTGCAGAAATAGACGGGACGGCCTTCCCATTCGGGATGGTAACGGACAGAATCCTCCGTCGGCAGCCGGAATCCCGAGTGGTCGCGATCATCGGCGATCTGATTAAAAAAACGTTCCGGTGAAGGATTCATTCGCGAAAGCCAATCCATTCCCCATTTGGCTTCGTCGATCACATCAGGAATGCCGTTGGCGCCCGGGAGCCCGTTCGCATCATAGGCGTCGCGAAAAGAACCGGGATATTCGCGGTAGGCAAGCAGCATCTGGAATACGGCATTGGCGGAGGTCGCCGTGTATTGCAGATAATCGGTCGCATCGTGCCAGCCGCCGCTAACATCGATATATTCGCCCTCTTTCCCGGGTTCATAGACGATAAAACCGTCCCGGGTGTGACAGGAATCATTGAGATAGGGATTGAAGCCGCAGCGTTGCTGGCGCATATAACGCAACAGAAAATCCGCCGTTCCGTCATACACATTATCAGCGATCCGGAAGACCGGGGATTCGGTTTTTTCTGCACTGATATAATATTTCCCGGGGACATTGAAATCCTTCAGGTCGAAACGGTAAGTTCCCGAAAATGGTCCGTAAGGTCCGCAGGAATCGATAGCGTCACTCTCGAAAAGCAATTCGTGTGTGGCGGCATCGAAAACCCGGAACAGTTCCGGACGCGTTTTTTCATTCATCGTGCAAAAGACCACGGTTTTTACGCTTCCCGGAAGATATCCAAGCTGATTGACACGGATCCAGGCATGGGGTTCGCTTTCTTTCAGCATCTTGCAGGAAGCCGTCAGAAGTAAGAGTAAAAGCGGAATTACGGTCAATCGTTTCATGTCAGCCCTTTCTCGTGATTGATTAAAGCAATTTTCAGATCCGCACCCCCCGTAAAAGCGCCGGAACTTCCATTGCTGCAAATGACACGGTGGCAGGGAACGATGAGCGGTAGAGGATTTTTTGACAATGCAGTGCCCACGGCCCGGACAGCCCGGGGATACCCGGCCATTGCTGCGAGTTCCCGATAGGAACGGGTTTGGCCAAAAGGTATTTGCATGCAGGCTTTCCAGACCGCGATCTGAAAAGGAGTGCCGTACATACGCAGAGCTGTGTCAAAGTGCGGGTCTTTACCCTTGGCATAGATATCAAGCAAAGTAGGGAAGAGCTCGGGATCGCCCTTTCCGCAATCTTCGTGATCATAACGCAACAACCTTTTGAGCTCATCGTCCTTTATTGCTCCAAAGGAAACAGCCAGCAGCCTCTGCTCCTGAATAACAAATTCAAGATTGAAAATGGAGCTTTTATAACGTTCCCGCTTTAGCTTTTCCCGCATGCTTAATTCCGCTGATAAAAATGCCTGCCATAATTAACAACATGCCAATATAATGATTAATGAATAATTTTTCATCAAAAAAAACGTAGCCCAGCAAGATGGCTACAAGCGGTGTAAGGTATGCGGAGAGGGACATTTTAAAGACAGAGATCTTTCGCAGAAGATAGAAGTAAATAAAAAAGGCAACTGCACTGCAGAAAATACCGAGATACAATTCCGCCAGAAGCAGTTTCGGGCTCAGGGCAAAGTGCGGAACCCCTTCTGCAATAAAGGCAAAAGGGATCAGAAATAGTACGGCCACAAGCATTCCGCCCGTATTTAAAAGCAAAGGATCAATGTTCCCGCCGTCGCGTTTGATCAGCACATTGGGAACTGCGTTCACAAACACCGCCAGCAGTACAAGCAGAATGCCGCTAAGTGATACCGAAGCGGTATCGCTCGTGTTTTTCGAGTAAAAAATAAAAATAATACCGGAAAATCCAATGATACTGCCGAGGAATTTCATCAGGGTCAGCGGTTCACGCCGGGGCATCAGGATCCCGGAGATCAGCAAGACCATGATGGGGAAAATACTGAAAATGATACTTGCAAGTCCCGAGTTGAGATACTGCTGGCCCATAAAGGAAAACACATGTGCCAATGCCAGCATGCTGATGCCATAGATGCTGATCAAAAGGATATCCCGGCGAGAAGGCCTGACTCCGGGTCGGCGGAAAAGAAAAACAAGCAAAAAGGCCAATGCGGCAATGCTTTGACGCAGTGTGGCCGCCCAGACCGGCCCGGCACCTTCGTTCAGGACCATTTTATTGAACATCCAGGAACTGCCGAAAAAAAAGACGTTGATTAGATATAAAAAATAAAGGTAAGCAGCAGAGACTTTAGGAGTCATGGAAAACCCGTGAAAAGATCAGTCCGGTCAAACGCAGGTTAGTGAGCCAGGATTCGCTCAGCGGATCCAGTGCCACTACCTGCGCATCGATCTCGCGTGCAAGCACATCGGTCTGCTCAAAAGCAAACTCTTTTTGTATGAAGATGATACGAATGCCCGAAGCTTTTGCATGATCGATCAACGCCGCAAACTGCCGGGCGGAAGGCGCCTTGTTCTCTTCGCGGATACTGACCTGCTTTATCCCGTAATCCCGTGCAAAATAGGTCCAGGAGGGATGCATAGTCAGGAATTCCGCACCCTGGTGATTGCTGAAGACCCCTCGGAGTTCACGGTCCAGACTGTCAATGTCACGGATCAGATCCTGATAATTTGTCTGGAGGAGCGTACTGCGCTCCGGCCAGATCTCCTTCAGTTCCCGGTAGATCCGTTCGGCCGCCACCCGCATAATGCGGAGAGAAAGCCAGATATGCGCATCGCCGGGAATGATATCCAGCGAATCCGCCATGGAAATGGTACGGATCCCGGGATGTTTCTCCAGGAAGGGGTCGATATGTTTTTTTTCGAAATAAAAATCCGGATGTCCGTTTTTGATATAGAGCCGGCAATGCTGAAGATCGCGGATCTGCGCGGGGGTAGGGGAGTAAGTCGGCGGAGCCGATCCGGGAGGGATCATGATGCTGACCCGGATGTCTTCTCCGGCAATACGTTTGAGCAGGTATGCCTGCGGCGGAATACTGACGCAAAAATCGGCAGTTGGCGCAATATCACAGGAAAGAAAGAGAAAGATCAGTAACGGCAAAAGGAATATATATTGTCTTTTCATACCCTATTATAGGTAAAAAAATTGCATTATTAAATAAATTTATCCTAAATTAGCGTAATGTACAGATCAAAGAAATATATCATATTAATCTTTTTGCTTTTCGCTTTCGCGGGGTATCTTTCCGCGGAGATCCTGATCCCGATGGACCACACCCAAAACAATCATCTGAAGGCTTACGGGATCGCTTATTTTGCCCTGCAGAACGGTTTTAATGTCGAATGGCTGCTGAATTACCGCGGCGGTGCCTTCTCGATTCCCGACCATGCCGCCCTGGAAAAAGAATGTCTCCTGCGTGCGGTAACTTATGAAAAGATCGGCAGAAACCGCTATGCAAGCATCCAGGCCGAGATCGAAGCAAACAATATGGCATCCATCCTCCTGGAAAAGGCTCCGGAAATAGCCGTGTACACACCGCCGAATACGCTGCCCTGGGATGATGCGGTGACCCTGGCGCTGAGTTACGCGGAGATACCCTACAGTAAGATCTATGACAGGGAGATCCTGGGTGGTGAACTGGACAAGTATGACTGGCTGCATTTACATCATGAGGATTTTACCGGCCAGTACGGAAAATTTTATGCTAATTACCGGAATGCCGCCTGGTATATTCAGGAACAGATCACACAGGAATCTCTCGCGAAACAGCTTGGTTATCAAAAAGTTTCCCAACTCAAACTTGCGGTGGCCCAAAAGATCCGGGAATATGTGCTGTCCGGCGGATTCATGTTCGCCATGTGCGCGGCAACGGACACTTACGATATTGCCCTGTCGGCGGCCGGTACCGATATCTGTCACGCCGTTTTCGATCATGATCCCATCGATCCGGATTATCAGGAGAAGCTGGATTACAACAGCTGCTTTGCCTTTAGCGATTTTATACTTTATCCGGATCCCCAGCTTTATGAATTCTCGGATATCGATATTCCGCCCGGTAATGCTCCGCTGCAGCTGGATGCGGCAACAGATTATTTCAGTCTCTTTGAATTTTCGGCCAAGTTCGATCCCATACCGGCCATGCTGACCCAAAATCATGAATCCCTGATCCGCGGTTTTATGGGACAGACCACGTATTTCAATCGCAAACGCATAAAAAAACACGTTCTGATCATGGGGGAGACACGGAACAGCGACCGGGTAAAATATATTCACGGGAATGCGGGGAAAGGAACATTTACCTATTACGGCGGCCATGATCCGGAAGATTACCGGCACTATGTGGGTGATCCTCCCACCAACCTGGATCTGCATAAAAACAGTCCCGGTTACCGCCTGATCCTGAACAATATCCTTTTCCCGGCCGCAAAGAAGCAGGAAAGAAAGACCTGAGCGGAGAATTGGAATTACTGTTTCCCGGGTTGTTGCTGAGAAAAAATATTTTAATAAAGCGGGAGTTCACATGAGCGATAAACCTGTGCCCCTTATCGGGGTCAATGCAAGTCTTCAAAAGAACGGGAACGGCTGGTACAAGGTACCGCTGAATTATGTGCACGCAATTTACGAAGCCGGCGCCATTCCGCTGCTCTTTCCCTGCTGCCCGGATCCCCTTATGCTGAACAGGTATCTGGACCGGGTCGACGGGATGCTCTTTACCGGTGGTGACGATTATCCGGCGGAACTCTCGAAGGTGGAAGCGCACCCTAAAGCGGAATATATGGAAGAACGACGTGCCGAAACGGATTTGCTCCTGATGAAAATGCTTCTGGAGGAGCGAAACATCCCCCTGCTGGGTATTTGTGCCGGGCATCAGCTCCTGGCGCTTGCATCCGGAGGAAAACTGATCCAGCATCTGAATAATGCCGAGCTTCACGGATTTGGCAGGGAGGTTGAACATGAAGTCGGGATCACCGGCGGAAAATGGTTAAAAAGCATTTTTAATACGAAGCATTTCATTGTAAATTCCTACCACCATCAGGCAGTCCGGGAGGATGCTTTCCCTCCCGGTCTTGTGATCAGCGCAATGTCTCCGGACGGCGTGATCGAAGCGATGGAGCGCCCGGGGGAACGTTTTGTGCTCAGTGTTCAGTGGCACCCCGAGCGTATAGCGGATAAATGGCATAAAATGATGTTATTTCATTATTTTATTCAAAAATGTTTGGAAAGTAAGAGAGCTGAGAAAGGGTAATCCTCGAATGAAACGCGCAATGATCATGATGATCGTCTTTTTGACCGCAGTGCTGGCCTTCTCCTGTAGCGGGCCGTCTCAGGCGGTCAAAAAGACGATCCCCCCGGTATTTCTGGAACAGGGTAAACGCGTTCAGGAAGTTTATGCTGCAACCTTGAAATTGATGGACCTAAGTAAAAAAGGCAAGATCCCCGGTGTGGAAATGGACGTCTACACCCGTATTGATACGCTAGTTCTCGACCGGAAAGAACGCAGTCTGGAGATCTTTTTCAATAACCGTTTTGTATACCGGCCTTTACGGGAAGCAAGTCTCGAAAGCATGTACCGGTCCTTACGGGACGAACTCGGTGCAGCTTACCGGAATTACGATATCCGCTTTTTCAGTACCGGAGTACCCGTCGAAAAACTGATCCCGAATTATTATATCCTGAATCCCGAGAACCGGGATCCGGACAAATATCCGATCCAAATTCATAAAAGTGAGCCACTGGTACGTAACAACAGCAAACCCTTTACGCCTTCCAAAGGCCTTTACGGCCGGCACATTGCGCTGTGGAACAGCCACGGATGGTATTACGAAAATTCTCTGGACCGCTGGGAATGGCAGCGCGCCCGGAATTTTCAGATCGTGGAGGATATTTTTCCTACCGCTTATGTTCTGCAGTACCTGGTGCCCATGCTGGAAAATGCCGGAGCCAATGTATTGCTCCCGCGGGAACGGGATTTCAACACCAACGAGATCATTGTCGATAACGATATCGGCGGTGAAGGCTATATCGAGTCCGGGAAATGGGAACCCTGCGGATATGGCTGGGGTCCTTCCGAAAAGCCGTATCAGTCCGGCGAAAATCCCTTTATGATGGGTACTGCCCGCCGCCGTTTGGCAAATGACAATAACGCCTACGTTGAGTATATCCCCAAAATTCCCCAAAGCGGCGAATACGGCGTCTATGTCTCCTATCATCACAACCCCAATAATATCGACAATGCACGCTATACCGTTTATCATGCCGGAGGCAGAACCGATTTTTTGGTCAATCAGCAAATGGGAGGAGAGACCTGGATCTATCTGGGAAAATTTTATTTTCGTGAAGGAAGCGCCGGAAAAGTGGTTGTCCGCGCTAACCGCTTGAGTCAGAATAAGTTCATCAGTACCGATGCGGTACGCTTCGGCGGCGGGATGGGCGATATTGAACGAGGCGGCAAGACCAGCGGCCGCCCGCGCTGGGTCGAAGCGTCCCGCTATTATCTGCAATATGCGGGGATGCCTGAAGAAGTGTACAATATTCACCAGGATACCGTCGATTATAACGACGATTACAAGTGCCGCGGGGAATGGGTCAATTTCCTGAAAGGGACTCCCTTCGGACCCAATAATGACCGGGATACGCCCGGACTGGGTATTCCCGTTGACCTTTCCTTTGCCTTTCATACCGACGCGGGCACAACCCGCAACGATACCGTTGTCGGGACCTTGCTGATCTACAGCCGGCGCGGCGGGAATACCGACTGGAAAAACCCCGAACAAATGGAAGAGCTGACATTTCCGGACGGACAATCGCGTTACGTTAACCGCGATCTGGCCGATATTATTCAGACCCAGATCGTGGATGATATCCGGGCCAAATACGATCCTGCCTGGAATCACCGCGGTATGTGGGATTCCGGCTACAGCGAAGCCTGGCGCCCGAATGTCCCCGCAGCATTGCTGGAACTCCATTCCCATCATAATTTCCTTGATATGAAGTTCGGGAATGACCCTCGATTCCGCTTTGACGTCAGCCGTTCCATTTATAAGGGTATGTTGCGCTTTCTTGCCACGCAATACCGGCAGGAATTTGTAGTTCAACCTCTGCCTCCCGATCACGTGAGCGCCGAGATCCTGCACGGGAAAGTAATCCGCATTAAATGGCGCCCCGTACTTGATCCCTTGGAACCCAGTGCCGTGCCGCAGCGCTATATCGTTTATACACGGCGGGACAACGGCGGCTGGGATGACGGTATTTTACTGGACGGGCAGCAATGCCTGATACCCGGGATCGCAGAAAACGTGATCTACAGTTTCAAGATCACGGCCGTCAATGACGGCGGGGAAAGCTTTCCCTCCGAGATCGTTTCGGTCTGCCATGTTCCCGATAGTCCAAAGATCCTTGTTATTAACGGTTTCGATCGTGTCTCCGGTCCGGAAGTACTGGAAAGCGGTCCTTACCTGGGCTTTATGGATGCCTGGGGAAAAAGCGTTCCCGACCGCTATGATTTAAGCTACACGGGCAGTCAGTATGATTTTAACGCAAATTCCAAGTGGCTGGATGACGATTCTCCCGGCAACGGGGCAAGCTACGGCGACCGGGAAACGGAAGTCATCGTTGGAAATACCCGTGATTATCCCTATCTGCACGGCCTTTCTATCCGAGCGGCCGGATATTCCTTCGATTCCGCCTCCGATGAAGCCGTTTCGACTGTACAACTCGACCTGGAAGATTATCACAGCATCAATATCATTTATGGTGAACAAAAAGCGACGCCCTGGCCTAAGCCTGTCGCTGAGCCTCGTTTTCGTATTTTCCCCCAAGCCTTTGCCTCCGCCATTGAGAATTACTGCCTGCAGGGCGGTAATGTTTTAATGAGTGGTGCTTATGTGGGAAGTGATCTGCAGGGCGATAAGGAGCGGGAAGAATTCGCGGCCGAGATACTGAAATACCGCTGGCGCACCGATTTTGCATCGCGCGGCGGTTCGGTATATACCCAGAATCCCCGCTTGTTCGGAAAAGATCTGCACTTTGATTTTGTAACCGGTTTCCATCCCTTGATCTACGGAGCCGAAAATCCCGACGGGATCGAACCCGCCAAGGACAGCCCTGCACAGACCGTCATGCGATACGGCGAAAATAATGTCTCGGCGGCAGTAGCCTACAGAGGTGAGGATTACAATACCGTCATCCTGGGTTTTCCCTTTGAATGCATTGAGGACCGCGACATCCGTGATTTTCTGATGAAGGCAATACTGGACTTTTTTGAGAAGGATCAGGAAATTCGCATTGACACTCCGAAGGATGGCCGCAAAAAAAGTTCATTGAATAACGGATAGAACGGAACAAGCAGAAGCCCAAACGCTTTATGTAGGTGTATGTACAGACAGTCCGGAAAATTCATAAAATTATGTGTTGTCTTGTGCCTCTTTGCAGGCATGGCACTCTATGCAAAAGATCCCGGAATAACGGCGTTCTACAAGGGTGATTTTGAAAAAGCCCGGGATTATTATGAAGACCGTTTGGGAAATAAACGCGGAAATGAAAAATTGCTCTATAATGCGGGTACGGCGGCAATGGGTATGCAGGAAGGCGCTGCGGCAGGCTCCCTGCTGCGCCAAAGCCTGAGTTCTCCGGACCCTTCCCTGCGCGCAGCTGCGCTATACAACCTGGGACAGCTCTCCCTGCAGAACAATAACCCTTCGGAAGCGCTTGAATATTTTAAAAGAAGCATGATCGAAGACCCTGCCGATCTGAACAGCAAGGTGATGTACGAGCGGCTCCGCATGCTGATGCAGCAAAATGAGCAGCAGGAGCAGAATAAGGATCAGCAAAACGGGGGAGAGGATCCCGATAATCCGCAAATGCAAAATTCAGGACAGGATGAAGAACCGCAACAGGATCAATCCCAGCATGCCCCGGATGCCCAAAAAGGGGAAGAGGAACAGCAGCAGTCCCTAAACTCCGGGTTAAGCGAAGAGGATTTGCAAGCTCAGGATCTGTCTGAAGAACAGATCCGCAATATCCTGAATGCCATGCGGGAAAAAGAGATGGAATCGATGAAAAAACTGATCCTCAATAAGAACAACAGCAAACGGATCAAACGCAGCAAAGAATGGTAAAATCCCGTTATTTACTTCGAACAGCTTTTTTATTCTTGCTTCTGACACCCTTACTCTGGTCTCAGCGCGTGACGTTGACGGCTACAAAAACCCGCTTCAGCCTGAATGAAGCGATTCGTCTGACCTTTAATTTTGAAAATATCCAAAACGCACCGCGTACCATCGACTTTGATCTGCACCCCGATCTGCAGGTCAGCGGCGGTCCCTACAGTTCTACTAATATGAGCTGGGTCAACGGAAAAATCAGCAGCAGCAGTACGCTTTCTTTTGATGTGATCGCCCGAAAAACGGGGCGTATTCGCATTCCTGCATTTGAATTCGACATCAAAGGCGAAAAATTCCAAACCGAAGCTTTGGTCCTTAATGTCAGCAAATCAGCCGTTCCCGAAGATCCGGACAGCGCCGAGACGCTGCCTTCAACCTTTATCAAGCTGCTCCTGCCAAAGGATTCCATGTATCAGGGAGAGACCTTTACGCTTCACTATCATTTATACACGAGCGAACGGGTAGTGAATTATACCGCTTCGCCGCAGCAAAACCTGGAAGGCTTTATCGTCGATCATTTTAAGTTGCACGATGCTCCCGCTTCCTCAAAACAGATACTCGGCGGTAAAGAATATATAATCGCAGAGATTGCATCCCTGACCCTGACGGCCACGAAAACCGGGGAATTCGTGATCCCGGCGAAAGCCTTCCGGATTACTTTGAAACGCCAGGACCGCTATACCTCGATCTTTGACGATCCTTTCTTTGGCAGCTCCGGCAACGATATCAATATTTATTCGAACCCGGATACGATCACGGTGTTTCCTCTGCCCGCAGGCGCGGGTCCGCATTTTACCGGAGCCATCGGGGACTTTGCCATGCATGTATCGCTGGACAGCAGCGTGATCCGGGAAAATCAGGCCACTACGCTGCGTATTGATATTATCGGTCATGGAAATATGTCTCACTTCAGTTTTCCGGAACAGCTGTTCCCGGGGAACATCGAGATCTTTGAACCCAAAGTAAAGAACAGCTTTCAGCTCCAGGGCCAGGATTACCGCGGACAGCGCAGCTGGGAATACGTCCTAATCCCCTCGCGGCCGGGAATGATCAAAGTGAACGACATTCAATTCACCTATTTTTCGCTGGCGGATAAAATATACAGAACTCTTGTCATGCCCGTTAAAGATATCCGGGTTCTGACGCGTAACGAACTTGAGGGAGATTATGCTTCCGCGCTGAGCCCCGAAGAAGTACGTTTGCTTGCAAAAGATATCCGCTTTCTTCAGTTGGATGAGAAAAAGTGCGTTCCTGCAGGCTATGACCCCCTGCGCGATCCGCGCAACCGCAATGGTTACATATTTGCACTTTTCATTCTGCTGGGATTTGTGCTGATGGAACACATGTTCTCCCTTCGCGAGCGGAACATGCAGCGCATCCGCAGCAAGAACGCACTGAAAAATGCCATGCAGCATTTCCGGCGGATCGCAGAAGAGGACCGTGCGGAATACTACCTGGACGCCATTGAGAAAGGATTACTTATCTATTTGAATGACAAGCAAATAGAGAAGAGTGCCCATCCCGCTATTCCGGATCTTGTGAAAACCATCGAGACCTATAAATATGCACCGGGACTCTTATCGCGAAACCAGCTTGATCTTTTGAAAGATAAAGTGATCGCTATTATTGAGGAAATTGAAGAAGTATGATCCGACGCATTCTTATCATCGCCGTCCTTCCTTTTTTGATCTTTGCGGACGGAAATAAGCAGGAACGGGACGCGCTTTTCAAACAGGCCGTTTCCGCATATGCCGCTGAGGATTACGAAAGTGCGCTGAACACCTTCCTCTCCCTTGAGAACAGCGGGATTGTCAGCTGGGAATTATTTTATAATATTGCAAATGTATATTACCGCAGGGGAGAACCCGGTCCGGCGATCCGTTACTGGGAAAAAGCCGCACTGCTGGCACCGGCAAATCCGGACATAGCTCACAATTTGAACATTGCCCGTGAACAACTGAACGACAAGGTGGTTCTTCCCGAAATGTTCCGCCTGTTCCGCTGGTACCAGGAACTGCAAAAACGCATCCCTCTGGACCGGATGATACGCCTTATCGGTTACCTTCTGGCTATTTTGCTCCTCATTCCCGCACTTTACCGTTTACGGCGGCATCTCCGCGGAAAAGCCAAAAGAACCCCTGCTTTTGTGATCACACTGTGTTTGGCGATCCTTATTCTTTTACTTTCCGTTATCACTCTGGATACCCTGTATGAACGCCGAAACTCCCGGCATGCCATTATTCTGGCCGAACGCGCTGAGATTTATTCGGAACCCGACGCTAATTCGGTCCTGCTTTTCAGCCTGCATGAGGGCTCCAAAGTGCGCATCGGCAGAGAGATCGGCGAAGAATGGTCAAGGATCAGTTATTTTGACGATAAAATTGGCTGGATAAAATCGGAATATTTAGGTAAAATAGAAGAATGAAGAAGATCTGTATTACTATGTTCCTCTTTATAACGGGTGCCGCAACCTCCGCACAGGTCTTTCAGCAGGAATTTCTGGATCCTGCGGATCTGCGCACCCCGTACCGTTTAAAGGAATTTAAAACCATTCTGCACAGTGAAGAAACGGTCTTTCCCAAAAATATCAGGATGATGGAACGCGAATACATTGAAACCCAGGGTTACCGTATTCAGCTGATCTCCACGCAGGACCGCAATGAAGCCATGCGGATCAAGACCCAGGCGGATGCGCGTTATGATCTGCCGGTATATATCGATTTTGAACCCCCTAACTACAAAGTCCGTATCGGCAATTATGCCAGTCAGGAAGAGGCTATGCGCAATCAGGAACACTTGCAGCGTCAGGGCTTTAAATTTGCCTGGGTCGTCCCCAGCAAGATCATTATTCCCAAATGAAAAGAATTTTTGTTTCTATTCTGTTTGTCTTGTCTTTTTCCGGACTGCTTCTCCGGGCCGAAAGCGAACCTTTTGAGGAGGTTTTTGATCATTTTTACAATTATCGCTTCAAAGAGGCCCGTGATTACCTCACCGGGAAGATCATTTCTCTCAATGAAGCCTTTCCCTGTATCGCCTTCCTTTCCTACGCAAATATTCGCATAGACCTGCTGAATGCAAGATACGCGGGGATACTGGAGCGCAGCGATTCCATGATCGCTCTGTATCGTCCGGTATATGAGAAACATTTGAATTTATATCCCGATAATGTCGACGTGCAATTTTACTATACTGTTCTCCTGGCCGGGAAAATGCGGATTTATCTGAATAAAATGGATTATATCCAGATCATCAAGGACGGTCCGCGGATCCTGGAAAGGAAATTGATCATTGACCGCTACAGCCAGGAACCCTTTTATGATATGTTCTTTGGCACCGGCTCCTTTCAGTACTATCTATCCGTGGTGGGACGGAATATCGGTCTGGGAAATATGATGAACCAGAGTATGGATGACGGAATCGCAGATCTGGAAAACGCTTACCGCAACGGAAAGTTCACGAAATGGGAAGCCGCGATCGCCCTGATGTATGTCTATCTCTACGATAAGATGGATTATACTGCCTGCGATGAACTCTGCAATACCTTTCTGAAGAAATATCCGGATAACCTGGAAGTACGCGCCATCGCTGCGGAATGCAGTTACTCGATGAACCACTTTATCGAAGGGGACCGGCACATCCGGCATATTCAGCGTCTGCTGGATAACGGTATACTTGAAAATGACATCGGAATGCGTGCAAGGGTCCTGTATCTGAAAGGCATACGCGCAATGCTGAAAAAAGAGCACTTCAATGCCCTGGATTTCTTCAATCAGGCACACGAGCTTGATAATATTGAGTATTCCTGGTATAAAGCCATCATTCTGAAATATATCGGAGATGTTTATCTGGAAATGGGACTGACCCGAACGGCCATCCTGTATTATGAAGAAACGGTCAATTCTTCGGAGATCATCCCGCATGTCCGCGAAGCAAAAGAACAGCTGAAAAAGCTGAAAAAATAAATTCATTGCACAGTGACTTTCCTAAAAAATTCCCTATGAAACAGTATTACCGTTTGCCGTCACGAAAATATGCCAAAATGGCATTTTTACTTGAAAAACCAGAATAATTGTTCTATTATTTTACTATGAGAAACATTGAGCAAAAATACGGGATTATCGGAAAATCCGAAGAAATCCGGCAGCTAATTCAGGCTGTCGAACAGGTTGCGCCTTCCAATATCAGCATTCTGATCCTGGGGGAGAGCGGTGTCGGGAAAGAGCTGGTGGCCAAGGCTTTACATGAGCTGTCTCTGCGCAGGCACGGACCTTATGTCATTGTGAACTGCGGCGCTATTCCTGCCGGGACCATAGAATCGGAATTGTTCGGGCACAAAAAAGGCTCCTATACCGGTGCGGTAGAGGACCGTAAAGGCTTTTTTGAAACTGCCGACAAGGGCACCATTTTACTGGATGAGATCGGCGAATTGCCGCCCGAGACGCAGGTTAAGCTTTTGCGCGTACTGGAGCAGGGGGAGATCACCCGCGTGGGTGAAAGCACAAGCCGGAAAGTGGATGTGCGCGTGATCGGCGCCACCAACCGTGATCTGGGTGATGAGGTCAGGAACGGACGTTTCCGCAAAGACCTGTATTACCGGCTTAAGACTATCATGATCCGCATTCCCGCCCTGCGGGAACGCCGGGAGGACATTCCGATGTTGGCGGAATACTTTATGATGCGTTACGCGGACGAGCATCACGCCGCTTATAAACCGATCACGCCTCAGGCTATGGAACTGCTGCTGCGTGCTCCTTGGGAAGGCAATGTACGCGAACTGAAAAATTTTATCGAATCCGTTTTTATTTTGGAAAACGGAAAAATAATCCGGCCGGAGACCGTTTCGATGCATCTGAATCCCCATTACCGCGAAGGACATTACGATACACGCCTGCCGGTCCGCGTCAACAAGGACAGCGAGCAGGTCGAACGGGAACTGATCCTGCGTCAGCTATTTTTACTTCGGCAGGACATTGAGGAAATTAAGAACAAACTGTCCCAGATCGATATCGGCGATGTAGTGACCATGAATAAGATGAAGGATATATCCCGTTATATTCAAGGTACGGAAGCGCACGATATCGATGTGGAAGCCGCTGCGGAAGACCGTACCATTCAGGAGATCGAAAAAGAGACCATCGCCAGGACCCTGGAAAAGTATTACGGTTCGAAAAGAAAGACCGCACAGGCGCTGGGAATGAGCGAACGGACTCTGTACCGTAAAATAAAAGAATATGATCTAAGGGATTAATATGCAATCGCTTCACTATCCTGTACTCCTTGTCGCGGCCTATCTGATCGGAAGTATTCCCTTTTCGCAAATCATCGCGGCACTTTTCAGACCGGGCATCCGCCTGCGGGAGACCGGAAGTGAAAACATTGGGGCCACCAATGTCTTTGTGAATGCGGGACCCCTGGCGGGATTTATTGCCCTGCTTCTGGATATGGGCAAAGGCATCTTCGTTCTTTTTCTGGCACGCGCCTGGATGTCCTGGAGTTTCAGCGAGGATCTCTGGCAGATCCTCAGTCTGAGCGTATTTGTCATCCTGGGCCACGATTATCCGGTCTTTACAGGATTCAAGGGCGGTAAGGGACTCGCCGCAATGGAGGGTTTTCTGCTCTTTTTCGGAACGGCATGGGCAGTTCTGGTCCATCTGCCGCAGGCGCAGTTCCTCTTTCATAAAGACCGCCGGCGTGCGATGGCGCTGGCCAATGTTCTGGTTCTGCTGATGTTCCCCCTGATGAGCCTGCTTTGGCATATTGAATCTTTAACGGATATTGGCTGGCTGGGCTGGGATTTTACCCGGCTTTTTGGGGAACCGGTTCTGCAGCATGAAGCGCTCAGCGTGTTTTCTCTTATCTGGATGCTGATGTTCTTCATGCAGCGGGTCCTTGACACACCCGGTTTGCGGGAGGATGTCAAAAAGGGGGTATCATTTCCCCGGGCTTTCTTCATTCGCGGTCTTTTTGAACTCTTTCCCCTGGAATCGGATTACCGCCGCCCGGACCCCCGTATGCCCATGGGAGAAGAAGCCCTGTTCCGGAAAAAGGAGAAAGAATGAATTGTAAGAAAGAAGAAAATCTCCGTCACTGCAATTGCAGTTACCCCTGCACGAAAAAAGGGATTTGCTGTGAATGCATTGCCTATCACCGTCGTTCGCGCCAACTTCCGGCCTGTTTTTTTCCACGTGAGGCGGAAGCAAGCTACGACCGTTCATTTGAATTTTTTGCACAACTCGTAAAAGAAGGAAAAGTCTGATGATCATTGTCTATACCGGGAACGGCAAGGGAAAGACCAGCGCGGCTCTGGGAACCCTGCTGCGCGCGGCCGGATATTTCAAGAAAACCTGTATTATCCAGTTTATCAAAGACGGATCCCAGTACGGGGAACACCATGCGGTGCGGCATTTTCTGAAAGATTTTGTGGATATGTACCAGGCCGGCATCGGCTTCTATAAACTGCCGGGTGACCGTCATGAGGAAACCGATCACCTTCAGGCGGCCGCCGAAGCCCTGGAACTTGCGGAAAAGAAGATGCGTTCAGGTGAATATGATCTTCTGATCCTGGATGAGATCCTGACGGCAGCCATGGTCAAGCTGCTCAGTGAGGAAGATATCCTGAAACTGATGCGCAGCGTACCCGAAACCCTGCACCTTATCCTGACGGGCAGGGGAGCGACCCAAGCCGTCATTGATGCGGCGGACCTTGTAACGGACATGCAGGAGATCAAACATCCTTTCCAGAAAAAGGAAAGTGCCGTGGAAGGAATCGATTACTAATATGATCCGATTTGAAAAAGGCGTCGCTGCATTCCGGGAAAGCAAAAGCGACCCGGAACTGCTGTCGGCAATAGCCGGACTGAAAAAAACATTAAACCGGGAAGTGGTTATCCTGGGTCACCATTATCAGCGCGATGAGGTCCTGCAGTTCGCGGATGTCACGGGAGACTCCCTTATTCTAAGCCAAAAGGCCGCCGGGATGCAAAAAAAGCATATCGTATTTTGCGGCGTCTATTTCATGGCCGAATGTGCGGATATTCTGACGGAAGAGGATCAGGCGGTCTATATTCCCGATCTTGAGGCCGGCTGTGCCATGGCGGATATGGCCGGGCGCCCGCAGGTCGAAGCCCTCTGGGAGAAATTATGCAATATGAGCGATGAGACCATTATTCCGGTGACTTATATCAACTCTTCTGCGGACATCAAGGCCTTTGTCGGGGAAAAGGGCGGGTTTGTCTGTACCAGTTCCAATGCGGAACGCGTCTTTGACCGTGCAATGGAACTGGGAACGAAGATCCTGTTTCTTCCCGACCGCTATCTGGGTGCCAATACCGCTGCGCAAAAAGGGATTCCCAAAGAGCAGCTCTGGCTGCTGGACCGGCTTCCCGACAGCCGGCAGATGAAAGATATCCGGGTCCTGCTCTGGGACGGTTACTGCAGTGTTCATAAATACTTCCGCCTGGAAGATGTGCAGCGCCTGCGCCGAGATTATCCGGGGATCCGCATCATCGTGCATGGCGAATGCAGCGAGGAGGTTGTTCAGGCCTCCGATCATTTTGGAAGCACTTCCGCGATCATCCGGCATGTCAGTGAATCGCCTGCCGGCAGTATCTGGGGTATCGGTACGGAAGAACATCTGGTCCGACGTCTGAAAAATCGCTTTCCCGATAAAACGGTACTTTCCCTTTCACGGGGAGGCTTTCAGTGCAGTACCATGAACCGGATCACTCCCGAAAAATTACTGAAAACACTGCAGGACATCCAAAGGGGCGGGAACGCAATGCGCATCCGTGTCGACCCAGAAATTAAATATTATGCAAAAAGCGCATTAATGCGTATGTTATCCCTATGAAAAAAAGTGCTTTTCCATCGCTGATACTTCTGCTGCTCCTTAGTGCCGGCTGTGCGACCAAATCTTGGGTACAGCTGGAAAATCAGCGTATTTTCGAACAAAGCGCACGTGCCGACAGTACCCTTCTTGTACGGATGCAGGAAGAGCGGGAACTGCGAATGACCGAACAGGATTCGATCCTGAATGCTCTGCAAACGGAACATCAGAGCCTCTTTCTGGACATGATGAATGAACTGTACCAAAAAAGCTACGAGATCTCGGCACTGGAAGAACGCATAGAAACGCAGGCGATTTATATTGACAGTCTTATTGCAGATGTGGATACCCTCCAGCGCCTGCAGACCCGCTTTAAGGATGCGGACTATTCCATCTTTGACCTTTCCCGTGTGAAAACGTCACTGGACTCCCTGATCATCAATCAGAAACATCTGTCCCGGGAACTGCAGTACATGATCCGGGACCTGAATCTGATCGAACGCAATCTGATGGATATCATGAACTACTCCCTGAACAATTACAGGAATCAGATGCAGGCCGGGGACAGCAAAGTCAAACAGGATATTTACAGGAACAACGCCACCGCCTATAAAATGATCATGGTCTACCTGATGACCAATACCTCTTCCGATCCGAATAAATTGCTGGATTATATCGATTCCGTCTATCAAATGGGCGATGCACTGGATACGGTGCAGGTCCGTTTTGCATATCCGGGAAAAACGGAAGTATCTGCGGATACGACAAATACCGCGGAATAGCTCCGGATGAGGATGAACGGAAGACAAAATGAACAAAAAAACCACGCTTTTTATCGTAAAATTTCAGAATGCCGAAATCTGTTGAGTATTGATAAAAAATATCCTATCTTCGGGCGGGAAAAAACGGGAAGACAAATGGAACTGAGCAAGACATTTCATTTTGACATGGCTCATCGTCTGAGCTTTCATACGGGCAAGTGCCGTAATCTGCATGGCCACAGTTACCGGCTGGAAGTAACCCTGGAAGGGGAACCGGATGCGAACGGCATGCTGATCGATTTTCATGAAATGAAACGCATCGTGCATGAACATGTCGTAGATATCCTTGATCATGCAACCGTGATTTACGAAAAAGACCGGCTTTTAATGGACAGCTTCCCCAAAGAACTGCACCATGTGATCTTTCCTTACGAGGTGACGGCGGAGAACCTCTGCCGCTGGACCTTTGAGCGTCTTTTGAATGCCGGATTAACAATAAAGCAGGTCGTTATATGGGAAACAGCGGACAGCAAGGCAGTTTATACAAAATAAACGAGATCTTTTACAGCATTCAGGCAGAAGGCTTTCATGCAGGGAAAGCGGCGGTCTTCATTCGTTTTTCCGATTGCAACCTCCGTTGCGAATTCTGCGATACCGAATTCCTGACCGGCGTGCACATGTCCGTTTCAGAGATCCTGGCCAACATCCGCGATTATCCCTGCAAGTTTGTCATTTTTAGCGGCGGTGAACCGTTGATGTGCGACACTACGGAGCTTGCGGAAGCGCTTAAAAAAGAGAATTACTACATTGCTGTCGAGACCAACGGTATGTATTTACCCAAACATTCCTTCTTTGACTGGATCACCGTTTCACCTAAGAGCAATAAGGTGAAAATAACGGAATGCCAGGAAGTGAAAGTGGTTCTTGGGCACGATGAGATCCCGGAAAAATTCGGTATTCATGCTGATCATTATTACATCTCACCGAAGAATCCCACCCATGATCTTCCCATCGGCAGCCGTTCCGCCGATTTTTTCGATACCAATGTCGCGCAGTACTGTTACCGCTACATTCTGAAACATCCGGAATGGCGGCTTAGCCTGCAGATCCATAAAATTATCGGAGTCAAATAAAGAAATGTCCGCTGCCCCCGCATTGCTGCTCTTTTCGGGCGGCCAGGATTCCACGACCTGCCTCTATTGGGCAAAACGTACATTTACCCGGGTGGAAGCGCTTTTTTTTCATTATGGTCAGCGGCATCGCATTGAATACGACAGTGTTCTGAATCTGACGAAGATGGAGAATATCCCTTTGCACGAACTGCAGGTCCCCGCCTTTAAGCAGATCGGCGGCTCTGCCATGATCGAAGAACGCAGGATCGAAACCGGCGCCGGCGATCTGCCGAATACCTTTGTCCCCGGACGGAATATCGTATTCCTGGGACTCGCGGCTTCGCTGGCATATAAACGCGGCATCAACGATCTGGTTACCGGAGTGAACGACGCCGACTATTCCGGATATCCCGACTGCCGCAGCGATTTTATCGCATCCATGCAGGAAAGTCTAAGCAGGGGATTGGATTATGCCATCCGCATCCATGCGCCGCTGCAGAAGCTGGATAAAGCCGGGATCTGGGCACTGAGTGAAGAACTCGGGGTTTTGGACAATATCGTGGAATATTCGCATACCTGCTATCTGGGAGAACGCGGAATCCGGCACATCTGGGGCTATGGCTGCGGCGAATGTCCGGCCTGCCGGCTCCGGAAACAAGGATACGAAAGATTCGTCGGAAAAAAGAAATAATTCTCATCAAATCATATTTTCAAAAGCCCTATTCCACATAAAATCGTCACAGCATATTCTTATACGGCAAAAATAATCAATAATATTGACTATCTATTGGCGATTGCCAAAAATATATCGTATATTAAAAGAATTGAAAATTTTGTAATATACTGTATAACAGGAGATTAGCAATGCCGCTTAAAATGCTTTACGAATCCGATGCAGACAGGACCTTGCTGCGGGACCGGAAGATCGCCGTTATCGGTTATGGAAATCAGGGTTCTGCTCAGGCACAGAATCTGCGGGACGCCGCTTACTCGGTGATCGTAGCGGAGCTCCCCGGAACGGCTGCTTATGCACGGGCGCTTCAGGACGGATTTCAGCCGCTGAATGCCGCTGAAGCTGCAGAAGAGGCAGATATTGTACATTTGCTAGTGCAGGACGGAGTTCAACCTTCCGTTTACAGGGATCAGATCGCCGAAAGGCTGCATTCAGGAAAGGCCCTGGTCTTTTCGCATGGCTTCAATATCCACTACCGGCAGATCATCCCGGCTAGGGATGTCGACGTCTATATGGTTTCTCCCAAAGGAGTGGGGACTCAGGTTCGTGCGCAGTTCCTTGCCGGGAAAGGCGTACCCGGCTTGATCGCCGTTCATCAGGACGTGAGCGGAAAAGCCCGTGAACTGGCGCTGGCCCATGCCTCGGCGATCGGCTGCGGACGTCTGGGAATCATCGAAACCAGTTTTTCTGCGGAGACCGAGGCGGATCTATTCGGTGAACAGGCAGTACTTTGCGGAGGACTCAGTGAGCTGGTGCGGGCCGGATTCGATACGCTGGTCGAGGCGGGCTTTCAGCCTGAGATCGCATATTTTGAGTGCCTGCATGAAGTTAAGCTTATCGCCGATCTTATCTACGAGCGGGGGATAGCAGGCATGCGCGATGCGATATCGGATACGGCGGAATACGGAGACCTGACCCGTGGCCGGCGCATTATTGACGCACACACAAGAAAAGAAATGAAAAAAGTGCTGATGGAGATCCGCAACGGCAGTTTTGCGGATGAATGGATCCGTGAAAATGCGGAAGGCCGTCCGGCATACACCCTGCAAAAGAAAAAAGACGAGCAGCATTTGATCGAAAAGACCGGTAAAGCCCTGCGGCAGCACATGGGATTAGAAGAAGAGAATAAACGATCATAAAAACCGCGAAAGGATGAACATGTCTAAACGTATTCTGATCTTTGACACGACATTGCGGGACGGTGAACAGAGTCCCGGCGCATCGCTGAACATTAAAGAAAAGATCCTGATCGCGGAACAGCTAAGCAAGCTGGGTGTGGATATTATCGAAGCGGGATTCCCGGTCGCTTCACCCGGCGATTTCGAGGCAGTGCGTCAGATCGCGCGGCAAATAGAAGGCCCGGTGATCTGCGGACTGGCGCGGGCGGTGGATAAGGATATAGACTGCTGCTGGGAAGCCGTCAAATACGCGAATAAACCACGCATCCATACCTTTATCGCGACCTCCGATATTCACCGCGACGAAAAACTCCGCAAAAGCAAAGAAGAGGTCATCGTCTCGGCGGTGCATGCGGTTAAACGCGCAAGATCCTATTGTGACGATGTGGAATTTTCTCCGGAAGATGCCGGCAGGACCAGCGTGGATTATATGTGTGATGTCGTTCGTGCCGTGATCGAAGCGGGTGCTACCACCATCAATATTCCCGATACCGTTGGCTACACAGAACCCGAAGAATTTGCCGGAAGGATCCGCACGCTCTTTGAAAAGGTTCCCGAAGCCCGTAACGTTGTGATCAGTGTGCATTGCCACAACGACCTGGGAAATGCCGTTGCCAATTCCCTTGCCGCCGTCAATGCCGGCGCAACGCAGGTGGAATGCTGCGTGAACGGAATCGGCGAGCGGGCCGGTAACGCTTCACTGGAAGAGATCGTGATGAACCTGAAAACCAGGAATGATTATTTTCAGGCGGATACCGGCATCAATACAAGAGAATTATACAAGACCAGCCGGCTGGTATCACGGCTGACCGGTCTGGAGATCGCCCGGAACAAAGCGATCGTGGGACGAAACGCCTTTGCCCACGAAGCGGGTATCCATCAGCACGGCGTCCTGCAGAGCAGAGCGACCTACGAGATCATGAACGCCGAAGACGTCGGCTGGTACGGCGAGAATATCGTTATCGGCAAGCACAGCGGCAAGCATGCCGTTCTCTCGCTGCTGGAAGAAGAAGGCTATATCCTTGATAATGAACAGAGCCTGCGGGTCACCGAAAAGGTCAAGGCCCTGGCCGATAAGAACAAATCGGTGGAACGTGATGACGTTCTGGCCATTGCCATGGATATTCTGGGGGAATTACCCGAACAGGAGCAGCATATCAAGCTTGAAGGTTTTACCGTCACCACCGGCAGCGGCATGACGCCCACCGCCTCGGTCAAGCTCAATATCGACGGCGAGGAAAAGATCGGTGCCGGCGTCGGGGACGGACCCATCGATGCTCTGAGCAAAGCCGTCTGGCAGATCATCGATCCCAGTGTTCAACTGTTGGAATATAACCTCAAGGCAATTACCGGCGGCACAGATGCCCTGGCTGATGTTTCCATTAAGCTACAGGATGCAAACGGCAGGATCTTTTCGGGCAGAGCTGTGCATGAAGATGTGATCAAAGCGGGTGCCATGGCCATTATCAGCGGACTGAACAGAGCCATGAACGCCTCAAACGGACATACTAAAGGATAAGAAGATGGGAATGACCATTACAGAGAAGATCCTTGCTGCGCATTGCGGGAAAATGCGGGTTGAACCCGGTATGCTGATCAATGCAGGAATAGACCTTGTCATGTGTCATGACGTTACCACAACACCGGCTATTGATCTGTTGAAAGAACACGGCATCAATAAGGTGTTCGATCCCGATAAGATCGTGGTCATGCCCGATCATTTTATCCCCAATAAAGATATCAAATCCGCCGAGATGGTCCGGAAGATCCGGCTCTGGGCCAAAGATAACAATATTAATGCCTTTTACGATCTCGGCAGGCACGGTGTCTGCCACGCGCTGCTTCCCGAACAGGGACATGTAAAAGCGGGAATGACCATTGTGGGGGCGGACAGTCATACATGTACGCACGGAGCGTTCGGGGCCTTTTCCACCGGTATCGGCAGTACTGATCTTGCTGCCGCGCTGGCAACGGGAGAGCTCTGGTTTAAGGTGCCGGCATCATTATTATTCAAACTTGAAGGTGAATTGCCCTCCGGCGTTTACGCCAAGGACCTGATCCTTGATATCATCCGGCGTATCGGTGTGGATGGCGCACTTTACCGAGCCATGGAATTCAGCGGTTCCGCCGTCGACGGAATGGATATGGAAAGCCGCATGACTATTTGTAACATGGCTATCGAGGCCGGCGCAAAATCCGGCATTATGGCGCCGGATGCGGTCAGTGCCGCGTATCTTAAAGAACGCGGAATCGAAGAACAAGCTGATATTCAAAGTGATGCGGACGCCGTTTACGAACAGCGTTTTGACATTGATGTGGCTGCACTCGAGCCCATGGTGGCTTTCCCCGATCTGCCCAGCAATGGCAGGCGCATTTCGGATATTCGCGAAAAGATCCCTCTGGATCAGGTGTATATCGGCAGCTGTACAAACGGCCGCATCAGCGATCTTCGCATTGCCGCAAAGATCCTTAAAGGGCAAAGGGTGGCGAACGGAACACGCTGTATCGTTGTTCCCGCTTCCACGGAAATATGGAAACAGGCGAATCGTGAAGGTCTGCTGGATATCTTTGCGGAAGCCGGCGCCGCGGTATCCACACCCACCTGCGGTGCCTGCCTGGGCGGCCATATGGGGATACTGGCTGCGGGTGAACGCTGTATCTCAACCACCAACCGGAATTTCACGGGACGTATGGGGAGTCCGGATTCCGAAGTCTATCTCGCCAGCCCCGCAACGGCAGCCGCTTCGGCGCTTCGCGGATACATCTGCGACCCCCGGCCTTTTTTGGAGGATAAGTGATGAAAGCGCATGTATACCCGCGGAATGACATCAATACCGATGAAATCATTCCGGCCCGCTATTTGAATATGGATCGCGAAGAAGACCTGGCTGCACATGCCATGGAAGATATCGACCGGGAATTTTATAAAAAAGTCCGGGAAGGTGACGTGATCATTGCGGGAGAGAATTTTGGCTGCGGTTCTTCGCGTGAACATGCCGTCTGGGCTCTGCGCGGCGCCGGGATCCGTGCCGTGATCGCGGGATCCTTTGCTCGCATCTTCTACCGGAACTGTATCAATAACGGCTTTCTGGCAATCGAATGCCCAGGGATCAGCGAACAGATCGCCGACGCCTCCGAAGTCCTGATCGATCTGGAAAAAGGGGAGATCCGGGATCTTGCGGGAAAACGGACATACCGTTTTGAACCTTTTCCCGCATTTGCCCTTGAAATGATCCGCAAGGGCGGTTTGCTGAATATTATCACAAAAAAGATCTGAAACCGTATTCCGGTCCTGTTCAACATATTCCGGAGATAAATGATCAATTCTATAGTGAGATATACTCCGATGGTGCTGATTATTATTTAGAATTCCGTACCGGCACCGAAATAATTGGTTGCGTCATCCCCGTACTTTTCGACCTTTTTCCCATGGATCACGTAGGTACAGCGTTCTCCGACGATCTCGGAGATCAGGATATCGCTTTCTTCTCCGAATTCATCGATACGTATCAGCCGGGCGAGATTGTCGTTATAATTCTGTGCCATCAGATTGGCATGACAGATCGGACAATAGAGGTCTGTACGCTCTCCGTCAAGCAGATTGAATGAACGGTGCTTTCGTACGGTATAATCGCCGATTTCCGGGCTTAGCAACAATAATCCGCGTTCTCCGCTGGGTTTGCGGGCGGAAAGGATCACACTGTTCTTTACTTTGAGATGCCCTTTGCAAAAGGGGCATACATAATCGTTTTTCATACGCTACCTCAACAAATATCATTTATTTGTAAATTTACGCGGAATCCCGGTGGTATACAAGACTTATTCCGTCTTCGCTTTTTGTAAAAATACCGTTTTGATTTTTAGGAAAAAATGCTCATTTTTGATAGTTCAGAACAGGGAGTAAGCATATGAAAACAATTGTGTCCAGTCCGAACGCGCCTGCACCGATCGGAGCCTATTCGCAGGGAAACGCCTGGAACGGCCTGATATTCACTTCCGGGCAATTGCCGGTTGATCCCTCCGGCGCATTGATCCGCGATGATATTGTCAAAGCGACCCGTGCGGCGCTGGATAATGTGATTGCCGTCGTGGAGGCCGGCGGAGGGAGCAAGGACAGCATTCTGAAGATCACGGTGTTTCTTAGGGACCTGGAAAACTTTGCGGATGTCAATGCCGTTTTTGCGGGAATATTCCCGAAAAATGCCCCGGCACGTTCTGCATTTCAGGTTGCGCGCCTTCCCAAGGATGCCGATATCGAAATCGAAGCCGTTGCCGCAAAAGCATGAAACGGCATTTCCTGTTTGCCTTATTGATACTGCTGACAGCGGGGGAATTATCTGCCGAATCCGATACTTTGTATTATGAAAGCGGAAAAATGAAAAGCCCTGCCCTGGCGAGCGGCCTGTCCCTGTTTCTTCCGGGCGCCGGACAAATGTATAACGGAAAATGGGGGAAAGGTCTTTTCTTTCTGGGAGCGAACGGTGCCCTGGCGGGAACTGCGGCGTTTTATTATATCCGTTACGCACAATACAAAGATCTTTACGGGTCTGGGAATTCGATAACCCAGCAGTCGCTGACCATTGCCAAGCGCGTTACCTGGTTTTCGGCGGCACTTTATGTTTACAATATTATCGATGCCTATGTGGACGCACATTTAAGCGCATTCCCGGACGAGCGCCTGATCCTTCAGCCCGATCCGGAAATGCCGGGCCTTCGTTTAAGTTTGAATTTCTAAGCGGGAAAGGGAACATGCAAACAACACGCGAACATTGGGGTAATAAGCTCGGATTTATTTTGGCAGCGGCAGGCTCGGCCGTGGGATTGGGGAATATCTGGAAATTCCCTTATATTACGGGAGAAAACGGGGGAGCGGCATTTATTATCATCTATTTACTCTGTATCATGCTGATCGGTTTGCCGGTGCTGATCGCGGAAATACTTCTGGGAAGGTACGCACAAAAAGGTCCGATCTCAACATTCCGGGATTTTGCACGCAGACATAAGAAGATCTGGACGGCCGGGGGAATTCTGTTTTTTATAACCGGCTTCATTATTCTCGGCTATTATAATGTGATCGCCGGCTGGTCCCTGGGCTATGTCTTTGAGTCAATCAGCGGGCATATCGCGGGTATTTCCTCTTCTGCCGATGCTGCCACGCATTTCCGGGAACTGGTCTCCAATCCGGTCTGGACCCTTTTCTGGCACTTTATCTTTGTCGCTGCCGGCGGTCTAGTAGTGTATTTCGGAGTCAGAAACGGCATTGAGCGTATTGCCCGACTGCTGATGCCCGTATTTTTTCTGATCCTGATCTTTCTGGTATTTTGGGGCGTCTCGCTGGACGGAGAGGGCAAGGGTCTGACATTCCTGTTTCAACCCGACTGGTCCACGATCAACTTTAAGACCGTGCTCATTGCATTGGGACATGCCTTTTTTACTTTGAGCGTCGGTATGGGCGTTCTTCTGACTTACGGCAGTTATCTGGATAAGAACGACAATCTCCTCTTCTGCGGCAGTATGATCGTGATCCTGGATACGCTGATCGCTCTGATGGCCGGTCTGGCGATCTTTACTTCGGTGTTCGGAATGGGTTTTGATCCCGCCGAAGGTCCCGGGCTGGTGTTCAACGTGCTTCCTGCCGTTTTCAGCATAATGCCGGCCGGTTCCATCTTTTCACTGCTTTTCTTTACCCTGCTTTCCATCGCGGCCCTGACATCGACGATCTCCATTCTTGAAATGCTGGTTTCTACGCTTCTTGACGAAACACGCTTCTCCCGGCATCATATCGTTATTGTCCTCTCCCTGCTGATCTTTGTTCTGGGAATCCCGGCGGCGCTGTCTTTCGGCGGTTGGAGCCATGTCCGCCTTTTTGATATGACGATGTTCGATATCATGGATTATCTTTCTGCCAACATCCTTTTGCCCTTCGGCGGTCTGCTGGTCGCCGTCTTTGTCGCCTGGGTGTTGAAGAAAAATACGGTCCTTAATGAACTCTATCGCGGTATTGCGGAAAAGAGCGCGCTGCGCAAAACCGGGGATACCTGGTATTTTCTTTTAAAATACGTAGCGCCCGTATTGATCATCCTGGTCTTTTTAAGTATAACGGGGATCATATGAAACGTGTAATCTGCCTCTTTTTATTCGGGATCGGCCTTTTGTTCTCCGGAACGGAGGATGAGAATAAGGACTCCACCGTAACCCGGGTGCCGGAATCTGCGGTACGCTATTACAGTATTCAGGACGCTCCCGGTCTGCAGACGGGGACGCTTTCCCCGTACCGTGATCCGGTTTCAGACCGGCCTTTCGCTCTGCATCAGCCGAATGACCGCTGGTTTTCCCCGGACAAGTGGATGCATTTGAGTTCTTCGTATTTTATTGTGCTTCAAAGTCATTATGTGCTCAACAGGAACTTTCGTTTCCCGGAGAACGAGGCAAAAAATATTTCCGTAGGATTGAGCTTCTCGCTATCTCTTGGAAAAGAATTTTACGACGTATTTGGTAAAAAGGGGATATTCAGCTGGAAAGATCTTGTTTATGATATCCTTGGCTGTGCCCTGGGCTATTTTACCCTTCAGCTGATCGAGTAGGAGGAAAACCGGATGTTAGTATTATCGGGACATTGCGATCAATGCGGAACCTGTGTGGCTGTTTGCCCGGCAAACGCCTTAATGCTGACGGAAAGTGCACTGGTCATTGATCATGAACGCTGTACGCTCTGCGCGCTTTGTGTCAATATCTGTCCCTTTGCGGCGCTGGAGATCAAGCATGAAGACTGAATGGGATATTATCGTTGTAGGGGGAGGACCTGCGGGGATCTTTGCGGCGCTTGAAGCGGCAAAAGCGGGAGCATCTGTTCTGCTCTTCGAGCGCAAGCGCGAAATGGGCATCCCGGTCCGCTGCGGCGAAGCCGTCGGAAAAGTGGATTTCCACAGTTACACGGAAGTCGACCCGCGCTGGATCAGTACGGAGATCAACACCTTTGTCATGGTCCTGCCCAACGGAAAGGAAGTCAAGTTAAAAAGCAACATCTATGCCGGCTATATCATTAACCGGGATCTTTTCGAATACGATATGGCAGCGCGTGCCGCCGCCGCGGGAGCTTGTATCCGCATGCGCAGCAATGTCTGCGATCTTCTGAAGAACGTCTCCGGAGAGATATGCGGTGTACGGGTGGAAAAACGCGGGACATTTCAGGAATATCATGCCCGTATCGTCATTGCCGCCGACGGCGTGGAAAGCCGCATTGCCCGGCAGGCGGGAATTGCGAGCGTACTGAATATCCGGGATATCGAACCCTGCGTACAGGCAACCCTCTCGGGTGTGGATATTCCCGAAAAGGCACTTTATCTTTACGTTGGAACCTGCTATGCACCCGGCGGTTATGCCTGGGTATTTCCCAAGGCGAACCGCTGTGCGAATGTAGGGCTGGGGATCAACGGCAAATATTCAAAACGCGGCCGCAACGCCGAAAGCTATCTTCAGGATTTTCTGAAGCGCTTTTTTCCGGAAGCTTCCGTTCAGCGCTACGTCAGCGGCGGTGTTCCGGTAAGTACCAATCTGGAGACCCTGAGCCTGAAGAATCTTCTGATCACCGGCGATGCGGGACACATGGTGAATCCGCTGAACGGCGGCGGGATCACACACGCTATTGAAAGCGGTATCAGGGCCGGAAAAGCAGCTGCGGGGGCCTGCAGGAAACCGGGGGAAATGCAGAGCCTCTTTGATGTTTACGAAAAGGATATTTACCGTAGATTCGGGAAAAACCACGAATCCCAATACCGGATCAAAGAACTTGTCTATCAGATGAATGACGAGGAATATAACCGGATCGGGGAGGAAGTCCTGAAGATCGACCTGAAAAAACGCAGCTTCCTGGCGGTTTTTCGGAAAGTCGTCAAAGAGCATCCGGGCTTCCTTGCCGATGTTCTGCGCGCCTTTACCGGCATCTGATCTTTAACTTTCATTTAAAGCATTGATCACAAGCGCATGTGTAAAGTTTTGTCTTTTTCATTGTAAAATCGTATATTCCTCCGTTTTCACACAATTCTGTTCAAGAGGGAATAAAAAGAAAGGACACACTTTGTCATTGCACGATCCCGAACTGCTGTTGAAACTGGGGCTGGATACCTGTATTGCCTTTGACGTCGAGACTACCGGTCTGGATCCCCGGCTGGAAGAAGTGATACAGTTTTCCGCCGTAAAATTCATGAATGGTGAGATCCGCGGGGAACTTAACTTTTTTTGTAATCCCGGCAAACCCATTCCCGATTTTATCAGCGAGCTGACCCGCATAGACGATACAATGGTTCAGGACCAGCCTTCCTTTGCCGAACGCAGCGGAGAAATTCTCGAATTTTTCGGCGAGCATCCGCTGATCGCGCATAATGCACCATTTGACGTGAGTTTTCTGAATGCCAAACTTGAAAAGCCGCTGAGCAATCCCGTCATCGATACCCTGGATCTTGCGCGGATCTTTCTCTATTACCTTCCTGACCGCAAACTCGAAACCCTGGCGGCACATTTCGGACTGGAGACTGAAGGCGCGCACCGGGCGGACGTGGATACCCGGAATACCGGCCGCCTTTTTTTTAAATTGCTCGAAATCATGCTGTATTATGATATCTCGCTGTATAAAGATATCTATTACATCATCGGACCCTTGCCGACCCTGCATAATTATGATCTTTATCAGCGTATTCTGATGTATTACGAGGCCAGCGGCCGGACCGAGCCGGAAAAACGGAAGCCTTACCACAGCATGCCGGACAACAAGCTGGGAGATTTCCGGAACCGCAGTCTGCATACGGAAGGCAATATCCGTAAGATCAGCCGCGGCGATGTGGATGCGGTTTTCGGATTGAACGGCCGGCTTTCGGAAACGCTGCCGTCCTTTGAAATGCGGATCGGCCAGATGCAAATGGCCGGAGATATCGTAGAAGCTTTTAATCAAGGGGAATGCCTGGTGGCCGAAGCGGGAACCGGAGTGGGGAAGTCCCTGGCCTATCTGATACCTGCAGTCAAGTGGATGAAAAAGAACCGCCGCGACGGCATGTCCATTGTGGTCTCATCCTATACCAAGAACCTGCAGGAGCAGCTCTTTCTGAAAGACATTCCCTTTGTGCATGATTTTATCGAGGAGGACTTTACGGTTGTTCTGCTCAAAGGCCGCCAGAATTACATCTGCCTGACCAAATGGAAGTGGCTGATGAAGAACCTGGATCAGGCCGTTACGCTCTTTGACCGGCCGCAGTTGCTGCCGATCCTGGTCTGGCTGCGGGAAACCCTTACCGGCGACATTGAGGAAAACAGCGGATTCCAGATCCAGCGCGTTCCCTATATCTGGGCAAAACTGTGCAGCGAGCCCGGCTATTGCACCAGTAAAAAATGCAGCGACAACCACGGATGCTTTTTGGGTAAGATCCGCAAATTGGCACATCATGCGGACATTATCATTGTCAATCATTCCCTGCTGCTCAGCGACGCCGCCTCCGGAAACGGCATTCTCCCCGAACATCCGGTCTGTATTATCGATGAGGCTCACAATCTGATCAAGGCCGCGTATCAGTATCTGGGGATTGAGATCACGCCCTGGTCTATCGAGCGTATTCTCCACAAACTTTACACTCCCGGACGCATTCATCTGGGTGCTTTGGTCAGCCTTAGCCGTTATGCGGGAAAAGGCAAGGAATGGAAAAGCGAAGACCGGGAAATGATCATCAAGCGCATTTCGCAGGCGGAAGATGACGTGGAAGCTGTCCTGAAGGCCAGCAACCTTTTCTATAAAGCCCTTCTGAAAGAGATCAATCACAAGGTGCGTGACGCCGATCAGCGCTATGTGCAGAAGATCCGTTACAAGCCCGAAAACTGCCCCTTTAGCGGGATGAAAAGCGCCGAAAACCTTCTTCAGGCCGCCGCCCGACTGGACAGCAGTCTGGATCTCCTAAAAAAAGAGGTCGACAGCCTCGATCCCGCAGAAAAAGCCTCCCTGTCCGAACAAATGGATGAACTGGGACTTGCAGTAACGGCTTTTGAAGAATTGCAGCAGGGGCTGCGAATCTGCCTTACGCCGGATGAGGAAGCTATGATATACTGGTACGAGATCCCTACGGATTCGGAAAGTATATATCTCAGCATCAAGGCGGTTCCGCTGCATGTGGACCGCGTGCTTAACGACCTGATATACAGCAATAAATACGCACTGATCGCTACTTCGGCAACCCTGACGGTTGCCGGACGTTTCAAATACTTCATGAAACGCTCCGGCATGGAACTGATCGAAGAAGAACGGGTAAAAACGCAAATCTATGATTCGCCCTTTGATTATCCCGAACAATGCGAAATCTGGAACCTGACGCATTTTCAAGAGCCCGGCAATAAGCATTTTGACGAGGAAGTGGGAAAAACCATTGCCGAACTTTCGGCACGTTTCCGCTTGGGTACCCTTGTACTGACAACCTCCTATGCCTCGATAAAGAACATCCGCAATGTACTGGAACCTGCGGCACGACAACATAATTTTCAGCTGGTTACGCAGATTGGCTCCGCATCGCGAACGGCACTGCTGCAACGTTTTATCCGTGATACGCGCTCCGTGCTGCTGGGTACGGAATCCTTTTGGGAAGGTGTCGATATTCCGGGTGAGCCTCTGGAACTGCTTATCATTACCAAACTGCCTTTCGCAGTGCCGACGGAACCGGTGGTTCAGGCCATTACCGAAGATATTGAAAAACAGGGCGGCAATGCCTTTATGGAATACAGCGTTCCCGAAGCCATCCTGAAATTCAAGCAGGGCTTCGGCCGCCTGATCCGATCCCGGGAAGACCGGGGTGTGGCCCTGATCATGGATAAACGTCTCAGTGTCAAACGCTACGGACAATATTTCATGCAATCGATCCCTGCGGATATCCGTTTTGTAAAGAACAGTGAAGAACTGATGGAGAATATCGGAAACTGGGTAAAAAGGAACAAGCATGACCGGCATAAAAATAAAAAATGAAATGCTCTGTGCCGTAAGGGCGTATTTGCGGTACCGCCTGCTAAAGGAAAAAGCCCCGACACTTTCCGCCGATCCGATCTATAATACGCGCCCGGGACTTTTCGTAACCCTGCACAATCACGGGGAATTGCGCGGTTGTATCGGCTACATTGAAGGGATCCGCCCCTTATCCCGGGCTCTGTTCGAGATGGCGGATGCCGCCGCCTTCCGGGATCCGCGCTTTCCGGCTTTAAGGGCGGAAGAACTGGAGGAGACCGATATCGAGATTTCCCTGCTTTCCCCATTGCAAAAAGTGGATTCCTACCGGGATATCGAGATCGGGAAGCACGGCATGATCCTGAAAAAGGGCATGCAGCAGGCGGTTTTTCTCCCTCAGGTTGCTACGGAACAAGGCTGGGATCTGAAGACCACACTGCAGCATCTCTGCCTGAAAGCCGGGCTTCCCGTAGATGCATTTCTGAAAAGCAAATGCGAATTCTATGTTTTTACCGCCGAGGTCTTCGGGGAAAAACCGGAATAATTTAATCGGGGCATTTATCTTTTCCGGTTGACATTAAAAGACCTTGACATGCCTGCAAGAATGTTTTATATTCAGCTGCCTTTGATGAAGGCATTGACATCGCGGAGTGGAGCAGCTGGTAGCTCGTTGGGCTCATAACCCAAAGGCCACAGGTTCGAATCCTGTCTCCGCTACAAAAGAACAGAGCCGTATTCGGCTCTGTTTGCATTTTTGCAGTTTTTTTAATTTATACTATTTGTTTGAGTCAATTAAATTGAGTCAAAATAATTGACTCGAATAATTTGCCCCAAATAATTTGACTCAAATCTTTTCCTGCAATAAAAAACAAAGGATTTTCAGGATTTACGGCATCACGAGGACCGCATTGGAAACGCGGCGTTCGCCTTCATGGTCAAAACTCCGGTTGTCGGAAGGATAGTTGACAACTCCTTTTCCGCGGATATACAAAGTCGTGGACCCGCCGCCGTCCAGATTAAGGGCGTCCCTGCAATTCAGACTTTCCATATAATCTTGTAATTCCCACAT
>JAQULT010000002.1:138125-148364 GCA_028718545.1 Fidelibacterota bacterium
TCCGGTTGTCGGAAGGATAGTTGACAACTCCTTTTCCGCGGATATACAAAGTCGTGGACCCGCCGCCGTCCAGATTAAGGGCGTCCCTGCAATTCAGACTTTCCATATAATCTTGTAATTCCCACATTGTCATTCCGGCGGCTTCGGCATGGCGTCCATCCACCGTTACCAGCAATAAATGCCCTTCTTCGGTAATTCCGATCGCGGTCCGCGGATGACGGTTCAGATTGAAAGGGATCCGTTGCGGCGATGTCGGTTCACTCTGGTGGATCAGCAGCGGTCCCGAGACCAGAATGTCCCGGTGGGCGGGGGAGTGGCTCCAGTCGGCGTTTTCCGGCTTTTTCAGGATCATGACCACTCCGGCGGTGTCCACGGCATAAGCACCTTCGTTGACAAAGGCGGAACGGTCATGAGTCTCCGTTACCACAATGCCGTTTTCCTGTAAAAACACGACCGAACCGCCGGCCCGCATATCAAAAAAGGAACCGTTGACGGCAGCAAGCGCCCCGGCATTTTCGGCTATCTCCGAGGTCCTCAATAAGGAATCGCTGTACCAGGCAAGAAGGATATCCCCGTCAAAACGCTTCATGTCAATATCCAGAATATTAATGGATGCGGGATCCCCGTTCAGATCGCTGTGCTGTATGATCCGCCATTCGATGTGAGGATGGATCTTTTGGGACTGTTTGTGATCCAGAAATTCCCGGGATGAACAGGAAGCGATCAGGACAAGCAGTACGGAGAGGAAAAGTATGCGTTTTTTCATTGCTACCTCAAAGTTTACTCTTTGAATTTAAATGAAAGTTCGGATTTTTGAAACGCTTAATCTGTTTGATACGCAAGAACGAGAGAGCGGCACAGCGGCAATATCTGTAATATGATGCTTGTAAATCACTTTAGCATTTTTTATTTTAGCGGGTAATACGTGATGAAACGGAGTAAGAATGTCCGAAAGCGCCAAAAACAACAGTTATCCCTTTTCCGAAATTGAAACGAAATGGCAGAATTTCTGGGAAGCGGAACAAATTTTCAAGACCGACGAAGATCCTGCAAAGCCCAAATACTATATTTTGGATATGTTCCCTTATCCCTCCGGCAACGGTCTGCATGTCGGTCATCCCGAGGGCTATACGGCCAGTGACATTGTAGCACGCTATAAGCGCATGAAGGGTTTTAATGTCCTGCATCCCATCGGGTTCGACGCCTTCGGGTTGCCTGCGGAAACCTATGCACTGCAGACGGGCACGCATCCGCGTATCACGACAGAAAAAAATATCCGGAATTTTACCCGTCAGCTGAAAATGTTCGGTTTTTCCTACGACTGGAGCAGAGTGGTCAATACGACGGATCCCGGATATTACCGTTGGACCCAGTGGATCTTTTTGCAGCTCTATAAACAGGGACTGGTATACGAAGCCGAAACACCGGTCTGGTGGTGCGAGGAATTGAAATCCGTACTGGCCAACGAAGAAGTGGTGAACGGCCGCAGCGAGCGCGGCGATTATCCCGTCAAACGCATTATGCTGAAACAGTGGATGTTAAAGATCACCGCCTATGCGGACCGTTTGCTGCAGGGTTTGGATAAACTCGACTGGCCGGAAAGTGTCAAGGAAATGCAGCGCAACTGGATCGGCAGGAGCGAGGGAGCCAGGGTCCGTTTTTCCATAAACGGACATCCGGACAAAAGTATAGAGGTCTTTACTACGCGACCGGATACGCTGTTCGGCGCAACCTACATGGTTTTGGCGCCCGAACATCCCCTGCTTAAAGAGATTACGGTTCCCGGTCAAGAAAAAGCGGTGGGGGAGTATTGCCGGAAAGCCGCGTTAAAGAGTGATCTGGACCGCACAGAGCTCTCAAAAGAAAAAACCGGGGTATTCACCGGGGCTTACGCAATTAATCCCGTAAACGGCAAAAAAATCCCCGTCTGGATCTCCGACTATGTCCTGATCAGCTACGGTACCGGCGCCATTATGGCGGTTCCGGGTCATGATCAGCGGGACTGGGAGTTCGCCAGAGCCTTCGGACTGGAGATCGTTCCGGTTCTGGAAGGCGGCGATATCAGCGAATCCGCCTACGAGGGCGACGGCACGCATATCAATTCGGGATTTCTGGACGGACTAAATAAGGAAGATGCCATCAGTAAAATGAACAAATGGCTGAAAGATAAGGAATTCGGCGAAGCGACGATCAATTATAAGCTCCGCGACTGGCTGTTCTCGCGCCAGCGTTACTGGGGCGAACCGATCCCGTTGTATAAAGACGCCGACGGAAATGTTTATGCTATGGAGGAAAGCGAATTGCCGCTGCTGTTGCCGGAAGTGGACAAATTCGAACCGGCCGGAGCGGGGCAGAGTCCGCTGGCGAATATCCGGGACTGGGTGGAATTCAGCGGAAAAGACGGTAAGACCTTATATCGGGAAACGCATACCATGCCGCAGTGGGCGGGATCGAACTGGTATTATCTGCGCTATATGAGTCCGGATTACGACAAGGCACCCGTCAGTCCGGAAGCAGAACGCTACTGGGGACAGGTGGATTTCTATATCGGCGGAGCCGAACATGCCGTGCTGCATCTTTTATATGCGCGCTTCTGGCACAAGGTGCTGTACGATCTCGGTGTCGTAACACATGACGAACCCTTTCAAAAACTTTTGAATCAAGGACTTATTCTTGGCGCGGATGGTGAAAAAATGAGTAAGTCCCGCGGGAATGTGGTTAATCCGGACGATGTGATACGCGAATACGGCGCGGATTCCCTGCGCATGTACGAGATGTTCATGGGTCCGATAGACCGCGCAAAACCCTGGTCCACCGAAGGACTGGGCGGGATATTCCGCTTCCTGAACCGTATCTGGCGGCTTTATATTGATGAAAACGATCAGATCAGCACGAAGATCGGAGAGCAACCTGTCGAAAAGAGCCTGGATATCGCTTTTCATAAGACGGTAAAGGTTGTCACTGCGCATATTGAGGAAGCTCGCTTCAATACCGCGATCGCCCAGATGATGATCTTTATCAACGAATGCTACAAATCGGAATCCCTGCAACGCACTCATATGCTGGATTTTATACGCATCCTCTCGGCTTTTGCCCCGCATTTGGCGGAAGAACTCTGGGAACGAATGGGGATGCGCAGCGTTCTGAGCCGTGAAAATTGGCCGCTTTTTGATCCCGCAAAAGCAAGGGACGAAGAGATCGAATATCCGGTGCAGATCAACGGAAAAGTGCGTTTTAAACTGCTGATCAGCGCCGATGCTAACGAGGAGATGATCCGCAATACTCTGATAAACAATGATAAATATGACTTTTACATGCAGGGAAAGACGATCGTTAAAATGATCATTATTCCGAAACGAATAATAACGCTTGTTATAAAATAATTATTAATCATACAGAAGGGGAGTGTGCACGCTATCACAGCGCCCTTTCTTTTTATACGCTTTTTCTGTTACGCGGGCAACGCAATAATTCCAGGGAATAATATTACATGAGAGCACACGACCATACAAAAACAAGTCAAGTTCTTGAAAAACATTCGTAAGTTTACATAATATATATTATAGGTAGTTTTTTAAACAGAATTCATGGAGCGATTCAGATAGTGCGGAATTGGCGTGTTGCTATATGTCTGAAATACAGTTGTTTATATTGGTTGTTGGAAAATATGGCTTCTAAGGCACGATCGCTTTGTGTTTGATACTTTGCTTACGGTTTTTTACGCTTATTTGACATCAAAGGGAATGAAGTCGGATTTGATTTGTTTCATCGATGAAAAAATGTTCTCGACGACATCGATGCCTTTCGACTCCGTATTCAGTTCTGCGATCAGATTTTTGATCCGAAGACGTTTGCCGGCGGAAGCGAATTCGCAATCATTTCCGAATTCCGGAATTCCTTGTTCGCGCGCATAGCTCTCGATCATCGCTTCAGGGATTAGATACATGGGCCGGATAATGTGGTAAGACCCTTTAAAAAGCACTTGTTTCGGCATCATCGTACTGATCTCCCGGCTGTAGATCATGTTGATCATCAGGGTTTCCGCAACATCGTCCTTATGATGCCCCAGAATGATCTTTTCGCTTTTAAACGATGCGGCAAACTTCAGTAAAAGACGCCGGCGCTCTCTGGAACAGCTGAAACAGGGATTTTTTGCAGTATGATCCTTGTTTACTTGAGTAGCTGTAATACATTGATATTCTGCATATTGTCTGCAGTATTCCTCGAGTCCTTCCGGCGAATTTCCGGAAATACTGACATGAACGGCCCGCAAATCCACTCCGAAGAAAGATAAAAGCCGCAGGCAGGAAAGACTGTCCTTTCCGCCGGACACGCCAAGCACCAGCCTCTCCCCTTTTGTAAATAAATCCCATTTTTCATTGGCTAATTCAATGGATCGGATCAGTATTTTCTCAAGTTTCGTGGCCATAAATGAAAATTACTGTGTATTCCTGCCCAAAAAAATGGTTATTTCTCGTAATTTTACGAATGTTTTCTTATTATTGGCCGGATAAGGAGTATTTATTTTGCTGAAAACTGCCCTGGAAATCCTGATCTTATCGGTTTTGCCCGGCTTGCTCTGGATCATTTTCATTTACCGGCGGGACCGTTACGAACCCGAGCCCAAGTCTATGATACTCAGAGCTTTTATACTGGGTGCGTTCTGCGTTTTCCCGGCTCTGCTGCTGGAATGGCTCCTGGATTTTGGCTCGGATTTCAGCATGGCGGTCCTTACGGCACCTATCATTGAAGAAGTCCTGAAGTTTTTGATATTCATGATCTTCTTCTATCATCACCGGGATTTTGATGAACCTCTGGACGGTATTATCTACGCCTGCACCATCGCACTGGGTTTTGCAACCGTTGAAAATTTCTTCTATGTATTTTCCGCGCTGGAATACGACCGCATTTATCAGGTGGCCGGTTTGCGCGCCTTTCTGTCCATCCCCGGCCATTTCCTGTTCTCGGCACTCTGGGGCTATGCCGCAGCGGTCACTAAATTCAAAATGCGGCGCCCGGTGAGGCTTGGAGCCGGTCTTCTGGCCGCCATTGTTCTGCATGCGGCCTTTAATTTGACCGCCATTGCCTCCGCGTTGGGATCCGGACTTTTCATTGCGATCATTTCCCTCTACGGGTGGACGCTTTTCAGCAAGCGTATACACGATCTGCAGAAAGACAGCAAAGACCGGAACCGGGATGACCTGCCGGATTGACGGATTTGACCGGATGTACGGGATAGTTTTTTAGACAGGATCACAGGATGTACCGGATATTGTTTTTAGACAGGATCACGGGATGTACCGGATATTGTTTTTAGACAGGATCACGGGATGTACCGGATATTGTTTTTAGACAGGATCACGGGATATACCGGATATTGTTTTTAGACAGGATCACGGGATGTACCGGATTGCTTTTAGACAGGATCACGGGATGTACCGGATTGCTTTTTGACAGGATAACAGGATAACAGGATATTTTTATCTCGAAAACGAGACAACTCAATTCTTCTTCATTCCAAACAATCGGGATTTCGGTGCGCAGGCAGCTCGACGACTCGACATTCTTTCTTCTTAGTTCTTCTTTGATTTATCGATCTGCAAGACGGCAAAGAAGGCTTCCTGCGGGACCTGTACGGCTCCCACCTGCTTCATGCGTTTCTTGCCTTCTTTCTGGCGTTCAAGTAGTTTGCGCTTGCGGGTGATGTCACCGCCATAGCATTTTGCGGTCACATTCTTTCGCAGGGCTTTGACATTTTCGCGGGCCAGGATCTTGGCGCCGACGGCGGCCTGAATGGGGACTTCGAACTGGTGCCGTGGAATCAGGCTGCGCAATTTTACGACGAGTTCCCGGCCCTGATACGTGGCATCGTCTCGGTGAGTGATCAAAGACAGCGCATCGACGGGTTCGCCGTTTATCAGAATGTCGAGTTTTACCAGGTCTGCCGGGCGGTAGCCGATAAATTCATAATCCAGTGAAGCATAGCCTCTGCTGACTGTTTTTAAGCGATCGTAGAAATCGAAAACGATCTCCGATAGCGGAATCTCGTACATCAGCTGCACCTTGTTCTTGTCCAGATAATGCGTATTCCGGTAAATTCCCCGTTTATCCTGCGTCAGTTTCATCATTGCGCCGATATATTCCGCCGGAGTGATGATCTCCGCCTTGACAAAGGGTTCTTCGATACGGTCGATATCGCCCTGGGGCATTTTTGCCGGCGTATCCACGCGGATCATCGTTCCGTTACGCAAGAAGGCGTGAAATTCCACGTTAGGGACCGTACTGACGATGGACTGGCCGAATTCACGCTCCAGGCGCTCCTGAACGATCTCCAAATGCAGCATGCCCAGGAAACCGCAGCGGAATCCAAAGCCTAGGGCGTCGGAAGTCTCGGGTTCGAAATGCAGGGCGGCGTCGTTCAGCTGTAATTTTTCCAGTGCCTGACGCAGTTCCTCGTAATCGTCGTTAATCACGGGGTAGATCCCTGAAAAGACCATGGACTTCATTTCCTTGTAGCCGGCAAGCGGAGATTTTGCTGGATTATCGACCGTAGTGATGGTATCCCCTACCCGCAAGTCCTTGATATTCTTGATCTGGGCGACAATGTAGCCTACGTCTCCGGAACTCAGTACATCGGCGCGGACGCGCTTAAGGTGAAAATGTCCGACTTCCGTGATCTCGTATTCGTTGCGGGTGGCAAAGGAGCGCAGTTTTTTCCCGGCACGGAGCTCACCTTCCATGACCCGCACATAGGGAATGGCACCGCGGTAACTGTCAAAGACGCTGTCAAAGATCAATGCCCGGGCCGGAAGCTCATCCTGAATGCGCGGAGCCGGAATGCGCCTGACGATCGCTTCCAGCAATTCGTCCACACCCAGGCCCGTTTTGGCGGAAGTCAGCAATATATCCGATTCTTCACAGCCCAGCAGGTCTATGATCTGCTCTTTGGCGGCATCGACCTGAGCGCCGGGAAGGTCGATCTTGTTGATGACCGGGATGATCTCCAGGTTATTGTCCAGTGCAAGAAAAGTATTGGAAATGGTCTGCGCTTCGATGCCCTGGGAGGCGTCGACCAGCAGCAGCGCGCCTTCGCAGGCGGCAAGACTGCGGGATACTTCGTAGGAGAAATCCACATGTCCGGGTGTATCAATGAGATTCAGGATATATTTGTGTCCGTCCCTGGCTTTGTGTTGCAGGCGGATAGGGTGCGACTTGATGGTAATGCCGCGCTCCCGTTCCAGGTCCATATCATCAAGGACCTGCTCTTTCATCTGCAGCTTGTTCAGAGTACCGGTCATTTCCAGAAGCCGGTCCGCCAGCGTGGATTTTCCGTGATCGATGTGGGCAATGATACTAAAATTTCGGATCGGAATTTTCATAGGCAGAATATAAATGTTAGCACGATAAAAGCCAACAAAATCATTCCGGGCCCCGTGTTTCCGTAAAAGTGCGGAAAAAGGATATTTCCTGTTTTCAGGGCAGTGCTTTCCGATCTTTATCTTGCAGGAAATTCTTATTCATCCTATATTTAAATTTGAGTTACGGTCCCTATGAAGAAACGATTTTTCTACATGTTCATTCTGCTTGTTTCCGCACTTACCCTTACTGCGGAGGATGGATCTATGTGTCTGGAATTCAACGGAATAGATCAATATGTGAGCATCGATAACAGCAGTTTGGACCTGAACCGTTACATGACGCTGGAATGCTGGTTCCGGATTGAAGAATTCGTACCGGATGCGGGGCTGATCGACAACGGAAAACGTTCGGATGACGGCAGGTCCTTCTGGGGCTACGGTGTTTACAGCGGCGAACCCGGCAGTATCTATGTACGGGTGGGAAACGGCACGAAGGACACCACCGTCATCGTCGACAATATCCCCTCCGGCTGCTGGCAGCATATTGCCTTTACCTATGACCGTTTCAAGAACAACGAAAATATCATCGTCTTTATCAACGGAGAAGTGCGGGCTAAAGGAGATTTTGCCACGGCTATCACGTATCCGGTCTATATGAACAATTACGGTTTGTTTCTGGGGAAATCTTACGACGGATTCAGCAATCGCTTTTATGACGGCTGTCTGGATGAGGTGCGCATCTGGTCCCGGGTTCGCAGTAACGCGGAGATCCGCCGTTTTCTCTGTCAGGAACCGGATTCCATAGAAAACACCCTTCAGGGCTGCTACAATTTCAATCAGACCGGTAGTACCAGCCTCAGCGATCTCAGCGCTAAAGGCATTCACGGCACTCTGATCAATTTTACGGATTCCCTGCGGCCGCTGTCTTACGCCCAATTGCTGCCGATGCAACCCAGTGACGTCGGATTTGACCGCATTGTTCTGCATTGGGCCTCCTCCCCCGCTTACGATCGCTACTCCGTGGATCTCTCAAGAGACAGTCTTTTTTCACAGTCCCTGGAAACTTATCCCTGCATGGATGTCAGCACCCAATACCATATTGCGGAAGAATTAGAGCCAGGCACTTATTATTACCGGATCAAGGGCCATTATGCGGGTGCCGATCCGGCGCTGGAGCCCTGGAGCGGGGTCCAAAGAACCGCGACCGTCAGCGATGTGGCCACGGCGCTAAGCCTTGCGCATTTTTCCGCAGTCCTGGAAGGAGATGCCGTTATCGTTACGTGGACGACCGAAAGCCAGACGGAACATGCCCGCTTTGATCTGGAGCGGCGCGAAGGGAAGTGCGGTGCCTGGGAACGGATCGCATCCGTAGCGGGCGAAGGGAACATCTCGGAGCCTCGCTGCTACCGCCGGCGCGATAACGGAATCCTTGCGGGGAAATACTACGAATACCGTCTTAAAAGCCTCTCCATATCCGGAATGCTCGACAGCAGCGATGTGATTGCTGTCCGGGTTCCGGACGATTATAATCCGGATCCGCTTCCTTTCAGCGTCAGGGAACTGTTTCCGAATCCCTTTAATCCCGAATTCTCGCTGCGTCTTGATATGCTGCGCAGCGCCGAGGTCGGCATCCGGATCTTTTCCCTGGACGGCAGGCTCCTTGCCGTTATGCATCAGGGTCATCTGGAAAGCGGTCCGCAGCATTTTTCCTGGAAAGCCGGCGACATTCCGGCGGGGATCTACCTGCTGGAACTCCGTTCCGGTGGAAAAAGAGAATCACATAAATTATTATATATCAAATAGATATCGTAAACAGATAATTTGCCGGCATGCAGTGGAGTTCCTTTTATTCTTGCCACAACCCTATTCTGTTTTTGAATTTGTTTGTAACTCTAAAAAAGAAACATGCCGGGAGGGTAAAGCCAATTTGATAAAATATTCACTTGGATTCTTCTCCGGATTTCTTAATTTTGTCCTGTTTGCATACAGGAGGATACCTATCCATGAATATTCAGTTAATTTACAATCCCAATGCCGGCAGCGGGCGCGGCGGCAAGTTCTCTCCCATTGTGATCGATGCCTTCCGCAAGCGCGGGCATACGGTCATCGACTACCGCACCCTATACCGCAATCATGCGACGGAAATTGCCAAACACTTTGATCTGAACCGCTGTGACGCCATTGTCTCCGTCGGCGGAGACGGAACGGCCTATGAGGTCCTGAACGGCATCATGCTGAACACCTCTTCCGATAAACGCCCGCCACTGGGCATTATTCCGCTGGGGACCGGGAATTCCTTTGCGCAGGATCTGGGCATGCAGCAGTGGCAGGACGGTATCATTGCCGTGCTGAAGGGAAAGACCCGGGTGGCCGACATTATGAAATTCGTCAGCGAAGGCGGTGTGTATTATTCCCTGAACTCCATCGGTTTCGGGCTACCTGCGGATGTCAGTGCCACCGGCAACAAGTATAAAAAGATCCTTGGAAAATCCGTGTATACCGTCTGCGCCGTCGGCGAGATCATGCGCTATAAACCGCATTTTACCCGCTTGGAAGTGGACGGGAAGGTCTACGAATATCAGGGCGCTTTTACCAATTTTTCAAACTCCTGTTATTTTGGCGGCAATATGAAAATATCGCCGAATTCCGTGATCGACGACGGCATTATCGAGATCATTGTCCTGGAAAACGCACCCAAGAACGAGATCATCAAGGCGCTGCCGACCGTATATAAAGGTGAACATCTCAGCAATCCCCATGTAAAGGTCTACCGCGGCAAGCATATCAAAGTCGAAACCGTTCCGCCCAAGATCTGCAATCCCGAAGGCGAGATCTTCGGCGTGACGCCGTTGGAGATCGATGTGCTGCCGAAAGAGATCGA